>JBOHCZ010000024.1:0-4362 GCA_050699195.1 Streptomycetales bacterium | reverse complement strand
GGCCAGGAACGCGGTCGGGGTGAGCGGCTCGAAGGACATCGCTCCGGTCGGCGGGGGCGCGGCTGGCCTGGCTGGCCGGGTTGGCGGGGCTGGCGGGGCTGGCGGGGCTGGCGGGGTTGGCATGGCTACTCCCGAAGGGCGGCGGCGTCTGCCCTGTCGAACCTTAGAGGGAGTCCCTGGACAAGGCGATCGTAATGACAAATCGCTTATTCTCCTTATGAGACCTTCATAGGAGAGAGCCTCTTTTGCCCTGTTCAGGGAGGCAGCCATGCGCCATCACGTGCCCCAGCTCGCCACCGCCGCCACCGCCGCCACCGCCGCCACCGCCGCCACCGTTGCCACCGTCGCCACCGCCGCCATCGTCGCCACCGCCGGCTTAGTCACCGCAGCGGCGCCCACGGCCATGGCCGCGCGCACAGCGGCCGGGGACCCCGTCGTGACGCACCGCGTCATCCGGTCGTTCGACGGCGTGCCCATCCACACGACGCTGTTCCTGCCCCCAGGCGCGAGCCGGACGAGCCCCGCGCCTCTCGTGATGCGCAGCCACGGCTGGGGCGGGCACGGCGAGCGCAGCCTCGACGAGGCGTCGTCGACCACCAGGGCGCTGCTGGGTGCCGGCTACGCCGTCCTCACCTGGGACGAGCGCGGCTTCGGCTACTCGGGCGGCGAGGTGGCCATCCTCAAGCCGGGACTCGAGGGCCGCGACGCGAGCGCGCTCATCGACTGGGTGGCCACCGATCCGGACGTGGCGCCCGCCATCGCCTGCGAGAGCGGCCGCCGCGCGGACGGCGACTGCGCCGACCCTGTCATCGGTATGACCGGTGGCTCGTACGGCGGCGGCATCCAGCTCCTCACCGCGGCCTTCGACGCCGCGTTCTCGTCGACGACCGCGGGCGACGAGCCACGGGTCGACGCGCTCGCACCCGAGATCACCTGGCACGACCTGCGGTACTCGCTGTACGACAACCGGGTGCTCACCTTCGGCTGGGGCGAGGCGCTGTACGGTCTCGGGGCCGCCACCGCGCACGCCGAGGGGCTGGACCCGCGCAACCCCGCCGGCCCCCAGGCCGGCGGCCTCGCCGCGCAGATCCACCAGAGCCAGGCCGAGGGCACGGCCACGGGCCAGCTCTCGGACCCGTCGGTGGCCTACCTCGGGGCCAGCAGCCTCGCGGTCTACGGCCGGCAGCACCCGGTCGCGGTGCCTTCGCTGTTCCTGCAGGGCAGCGTCGACACACTGTTCGACCTCACCGAGGCCGCGCGCAACTTCCACCACGTCCGCCAGCACGCGCCCGCCAAGCTCGTGGTGTTCTGCGGGGGGCACGTGTCATGCCCGGCGGACTACGCCGACGCCGGAGACCGTACCTTCATGAACCGGGCGATCCTCGACTGGTTCGCGCGCCATCTCAAGGGCGAGCGGGTCGGGACCGGGCCGCCGGTCGTGTACCGGACCAACGAAGGTGTCTGGCGGAAGGCCCGCGACTTCCCGCCCCCCGGTGTGACCGGTCTGCGGGCCTCCGGCGGCGGGCAGGTCGTCGGTACCCCGGTGCCGACCACGCTGGGCGCCGACCCGGTGAACGACGGGGCAGGCGACGCCGCGGCCAGCGGGCTGCTCACCGCCCAGCCCAACCCCGCGGGCGACCCGCACGCCTTCGACGTGCCGGTGTCCGCCGCCCGCGGCGGCGCCCTGGAGCTCGTCGGCATCCCCACCGCGCACCTCGCGGTGTCCGGCACCGGGTCGGTGGCGCACCTCTTCCTCAAGCTGGTGGATCGCGAGAGCGGTGAGGTCGTCAACCTGCAGGAGACGCCGGTCCGGGTCGAGGAGCTGTCCGCCGACCCGCGCACCCTAGACGTCACGATGTCGGGGATCGCCTATACCCTCCCCGCTGGGCACCACCTCGATCTCCAGGTGTCGACGTCGAGCCTGCTGCACGACAGGGCGCGCACGGCAGCTCAGCTGGACGTCGCCGTGCGGGTCGAGGTCCCGGTACGCGGAACGAGGTGATCCGGGTCCGGGGGCCGGGCGACAAGCTTCAGACGCGGTTGTAGACCTCGTAGTGCCGGGCGGTCGTCTCGCGCTCGACGAGGAACTCGTCGTCACGGGGGTAGAAGACGGCGCGCTCCGGGTCCGCTCCGGCGAAGGCCGCGATCGCGTCGTAGGACTCCCACAGCGTGACCATGCAGAACCCCTCACGGTCGCCGTCGGGACGGCGCAGCATGTACACGCCACAGTTGCCCGGCACGCCGGCGTACCCCTCAAGCGCGACCTCGTTCATGTAGTCCTGGTACGCGTCGGCGTTGTCGCGGGCCACCCAGCCGCGCCACATCCGGATCACCATGCGGACCATCGTAACCGGCGATCGCCCTTTGCCAGTTACGCACGCACCGATCCGGTCGACCTCGCCGGTTGCGGGCCGGCGTCACGCGGCCGAGCGGGTGATTGTCGGGCGATTGTCGCCGGTGCGACCGCAGCGCGGCGCTTCCCTCCCCGAATTACGGACATAAAGGGCGGATAGGTCGGGCGTACGACGGGGAGCCCGGCCGCGATGGCGCGCGAACGCGCAGCGCTCATCGGGGAGGAATGTACGTGACGCCCCATCGGGTGCCGGGGCGGTGAGGCGGCCCACTTCGACGCCGCGCCGATATTGCGCAAGGAAGGCCCTTGACGATGGATGCATGGTATGGACGGAGAGGGGCCCGCACCGCCGTCGCCGCGTTCGCGGCATCGGGCTTGGCGTTCTCCGGATCCGTCGCGCTGCTGGGAGCCGGCACGAGCAACGCTTCGAGCCACCGCGAGGCTCCCCTGATCCTCAACGATCCGCAGGCCGACAACACCGACCTCTACACGTTCGTGAGCCCGAACAAGCCCGACACGGTCACCATGATCGCCAACTGGGTGCCGTTCGAGGAGCCAGCGGGCGGCCCGAACTTCTACCCGTTCTCCGACAGCGCCCGGTACAACATCAAGATCGACAACGACGGGGACGCCGAGCCGGACATCACCTACCGCTGGGTGTTCCAGACCCAGGACGACCGGGGCATCGACACGTTCCTGTACAACAACGGACCGGTCACGTCCCTGGACGACAAGAACCTGCTCTTCAAGCAGACCTACACGCTCAAGGCCGTGACGGGAAGCGGCAAGGACCAGAAGGTCAAGACCCTGCTGAAGGACGCGCCGGTGTCCCCGTCAGACGTGGGCGAGGCGTCGATGCCGGACTACGCCGCACTGCGCGACGCGGCCGTCACGAAGACCGACGGTGGCGGCCGGTCGTTCGCCGGGCAGGCAGACGACCCGTTCTTCGCGGATCTGCGGATCTTCGACCTGCTCTACGGCGGCGACTTCAGCGAGACGGGCGACGACACGCTGGCGGGCTACAACGTCAACACCATCGCCCTGCAGGTTCCGATCTCCGATCTCGTCGCAGGCGACCCGGTGGTCGGCGTCTGGACCTCGACCGACCGGCGGAGCACGCAGGTGCAGCACACCAACGGCACCCAGCGCGACAAGGGCGCCTACGTACAGGTGTCGCGGCTCGGGAACCCGCTGGTGAACGAGGTCGTGGTGCCCGCCGGGCTGAAGGACGCCTTCAACGCCCTGCCGCCCGCCAAGGACGCCTCCGTCAAGGAGGTCGTCAACAAGGTCGAGGACCCCGAGGTACCCAAGCTGATCGAGCAGATCTACGGCATCCCCGCGCCCAAGACCCCCCGTGACGACCTGTTCGCGATCTTCCTCACCGGCATCTCGGGGCTCAACAAGCCCAAGGGCAAGGTCACCCCCGCGGAGATGCTCCGCCTGAACACCTCGATCGCACCCACCAAGAACCCGAAGCGTCTCGGCGTCCTGGTCGGGGACAAGGCGGGCTTCCCGAACGGCCGCCGGCTCGCCGACGACGTCGTCGACATCGAACTGCAGGCCCTCGAGGGTGCGGTCCGCAAGGGCAAGCTCATCAAGGCGCTGGGTGACGGCGACCGGGTGAACCACAACGACGTGCCGTTCGAGGGCACCTTCCCCTATGTCGCCCTCCCGCACCCGGGTTCGAGCGACGGGCCCGGCGGTGCGGTCGACGCCGGAGGCGGGGGTACCGCGTCCAACAGCCGGCCGGCCTCGGCGACCTCGGGTGGCGCGTCCAGCGGGGGCAACGGCTCGCCGTGGCTCCCGGCCACCGCGGCCGTCCTCGGGCTTGGTCTCGCCACCCTCGGGGTGGCCGTGCTGCGCCGCAACCGCACCAGGCCGGCCGAATAGGCCATGGTGCGGAACGCTCCGGTGGGGGGCGGGTCACCACCTGCCCCCCACCGGCCCTGCGGGCGGCTCGGCCGGCGACTCGGCGGGCGGCTCGGCGTCGCCGCGGTGCTGTGGTGCGC
>JBOHCZ010000023.1:0-3058 GCA_050699195.1 Streptomycetales bacterium | reverse complement strand
GGTCGGCGCTCCGGGTCGTCCCTCGGCGACGACCCGGTCACCAGGGTTCGGGCTGCGGCGCGGGCGGGCCGGGGCGCGGGTGCGGCACACTGAGGGCATGCGGATTACGGCAAAGACCGACTACGCGGTTCGTGCGACGACCGAGCTTGTCTCGGCATCGGCACAGAGCCCCGTGAGAGCGGACGACATCGCGCAGCGCCAGCGGATCCCCGTGCGCTTCCTGCTCAACATTCTCGCCGAGCTGCGCGTGGCCGGTATCGTCTCGAGCCGCCGCGGTGCCGAGGGCGGCTACTGGCTCGCGGCGCCTGCCTACGAGATCTCGGTGGCTGACCTGATCCGCGCCGTCGAGGGCCCACTGGCAGATGTGCACGGCGTGCCTCCGGAGAAGGTCGACTACCAGGGCTCCGCGACGGCCTTGCGAGAGGTGTGGATCGCGACGAGGGCTGCGCTGCGGAAGGTGCTCGAGACGGTGACGCTTGCCGACATCGCGGCCGGCGACCTGCCGCCCGACGTGATGGCCCAGCTCTCCGACCCCGACACCCTGCGTCGCAGGTGACGATCGGCACGATCGGTGCCCGATCTACGGCGGGGGCCGGGCCGCACCGCCACCGGGGCAGTGGCCGTGCTTCACTGCGGTCCTGCGATCACGTCGAGAAGACACCCGGGCGGACTTCTTCCGGACGTGGCGCGGCGTCCGGCCATGCGTCGTCGCTGTAGGCGGTGCAGTCGCACGGCTGGTACTCGGCCGCCTGCATCAGCTCCAGCGGGTTCGCGAGGAGTGCGGTGCGTTGGGCACAGGCGTGACAGACGGACATGGTCGCTTCCTCGGGGTCGTGCTCGGTGCGAACGGTCCCAGGATGCGACAGAGAACATCATAAAGTCAATCGACTTTATGTATTAGCTCTGTCCTGCAGACTCGGCGTCGTCGCCCCGTGAGGTCAGCCCAGCGGCAGCGGCGTGAGGGCGGCGGCCAGCCCGAGCAGCGCGCAGGCGCCGAGGGTACGCAGGATAGACCAGCGCAGCCCGAAGATCATGACCAGCGCGGCCCCGGTGATCACCACGGCGAGCGGCTGAAGGCTGGCGGGGTCAGGCACCGTGAGCTGGAACGGGCCCCACCGGGCGGCATGGGTGGTCGAGAAGAGGGTGTGCAGGGCGAAGTAGAGCGCGAGGTTGGCGATGACCCCGACGACGGCGGCGGTGATGCCGGTCAGAGCGGCGGAGATGGCGTGGTTGCCGCGCAGCCGCTCGACGTAGGGGGCGCCGAGGAAGATGAAGACGAAGCAGGGAACGAAGGTGACCCAGGTGGTCAGCAGCGCGCCCAGCAGGCCGGCTGTCCAGGGGCTCAGCGGGTCGGGGTTGCGGAAGGCGCCGAGGAACGCGACGAACTGCACGACCATGATCAGCGGGCCGGGAGTCGTCTCCGCGAGGCCCAGGCCGCGGACCATCTCACCGGGGGCGAGCCAGCCGTAGACCTCCACGGCGCGCTGGGCGACGTAGGCGAGCACTGCATAGGCCCCGCCGAACGTCACCAGGGCGGTGCCGGAGAAGAACAGGCCCTGCGTGGTGAACACGCTGCCGGCCCCGGTCAGCACCACGACGACGAGCAGCGGCAGGCCCCACAGGGCCACTCCTACCCCGACGACCCGGAGGGCCCGGCGCCAGCCGGGTCGCTCGACGTGCAGGTCCTCGTCAGCGATCAGCGGCTGCGGCCCGCCGTCGCCGCTGTCTCCCCCGGAGGGGCCGCGCAGGGTGTCGGGGGCGAGGCGGCCGAGCAGCCACCCGCTGACCCCGGCGGCGGCGACGACGACCGGAAATGGTACGGAGAACGCGGCGAGCGCCAGGAAGGCCGCAACCGCCAGGGCCACCAGGGCGGGGTGGCCGATCGAGCGGCGGCCCACGCGGATGACGGCCTGGGCGACGACGGCCAGCACGGCCGGCGCGAGGCCGGCGAACAGCGCCGTCACCGTGGTGGTGCTGCCGAGCCCGACATAGAGGGCCGAGAGCGCGAGCAACGCGGCCACTCCGGGAAGCACGAACAGGGTGCCGGCGACCATGCCGCCGCGGGTGCCGTTGAGCAGCCAGCCGATGTAGATCGCGAGTTGCTGGGCCTCGGGGCCGGGCAGCAGCATGCAGTAGTTGAGCGCGTGGTTGAACCGCTGCTGGCTGATCCAGCGCTTGTCCTCGACCAGGGCGCGCTGCATGACCGCGATCTGCCCTGCGGGTCCGCCGAAGGTCTGCAGCGAGATCGCGAACCAGGTGCGCACCGCCTCCGGGAACGGCACGACATCGCGCACGGTTCCCAGTCTGCGTGGCCGTTCCCGCTGGTTGACGGGGCCGGTCGGACATCTGTCGGTCACAGCTGTCTCCGATCAGGTGAGCCGTCGCGGCTCTCGGTCGCCGGTCAGGCGGGCTCGCGGCCCAGCAGGGTGGCCCGCCGGTAGTACTCGTAGAGCCCGTCGAACAGCGGGCCGGTCAGCTCGAGGGTCTGCTCGTCGGTGCAGACGAGGGAGAGCCCGCGCAGGGCCACCTCGAAGCCGCGTGCCTCGGGGGCGTCGTAGCGCTCGTCGTCGACGTCGGCCTCGTGCACGATCTCGGCGATCCGCCACAGCACGGGGTCGTGGATCTCGTAGCGACGCAGGATCGTCTCGAACGTGCAGTCGCCGTCGTGATGGGACAGGTCGGCGCCCCGCATGTCGAACGGCGTCGCCTCGGCCGGCACGTCGACGCGGTCGGCGACGAAGACGAACGCCGCCTGGGGGTCGACGAACCGCCGGATCAGCCACGCGCAGGCCGCACGGTCGATGTGGACTCCTGCCCTGGTCGCCCACCTCATTGCGGCTCCCTCCGGTGTTCCGCGACTGCTGGCTCGGCGGCCGGTCCGAGACCTCGCCTGGCGAGCGCCTCGACCGCCCTCCTGGCCGCCTCACGTTCGCGGGGCGGGAAGTAGTCGCGACGTGTGATCTGGCGCAGCTCGCGGCGCAGCTGGCGCAGGGCCCGCAGCCGCTCGCCCTCCGGCAGGCCGGCCGCGGCACGCGCCTGCGCGGTCAGGGCCTGGTAC
>JBOHCZ010000022.1:0-15645 GCA_050699195.1 Streptomycetales bacterium | reverse complement strand
GCGGCGGCGGCGTGGGTGGGCACCTACAAGACCCACGCCTCGAAGCGGTACTCGGCTGCGGTGACCGCGACCGCCGCCGGTGTCCCGGCGTGGCTGGGCGTCGCCGCGCAGCTGGGGATCACCAACCTGCCCACCCTGGTGGGCTATACCACCGCCGCCGCCGGCGCCTGGTCGGCGTTCACCTACTCCGACGTGCTCAAGTCACGCCGGGCGTGGAAGGCGCAGCAGGCCCGGTGGGGCACCATCGCCGCAGCGGCCGGACTGACTAACTCCCGCCTCGCCGGGGTGGAGGACACCCGGGTCGGGCAGACGTTCCGCGTCGACATCCGCGCAACCGGCAAGACCGCCCGCCAAATCTCCCGCTCCGACCTGGCGGAACACATCGCCGGCGCGCTGTCGCTCCCGGCTGAGCGGGTCCGCGCCCGCATCGATGTCCGCCACGCGGGCATGGTGCTGATCACGGTGCAGACCATCGACCCGTGGGCGGACAAGGCCACCCACCCCGCCCTCACGGGCGACACACCGGCCGGGCACGGTTCACGCTCGATCGCCGACGGGCCGCTGGTGCTCGGCGACGCCCCCGACACCGGGGCCGACCTGGACCTGGTGGTCTTCGACCGTTCCGGGGGGCGACACACCCTCGTGGTCGCCGCCACCGGCGGTGGGAAGACCACCCTGTTCAACAACATCGCAGAACAAGCCACCGCCCGCACCGATGCGCTGGTGTGGGCCATCGACCTGGGCAAGGGCACCGTCCCCACGATCTGGGGGCCGGCGTTGGACGCCTCAGCGGGGATCGACGAGCACACCGCCGCGATACGCATCCTGACCTGGGCCGCCACCGTGATCCGCGAACGCTCCAAGGACAGCGGCGGACGCAACCACCAACCGTCCCCGGCGGCTCCGGTGGTGATCGTGATGGTCGACGAAATGGACACCCTCATCGGACTCACCTCACCGGCCGCGCACAAAGCACGCCCGCTGGTGGAGGAGATCTTCCGCCGCGGACGCTCCGCCGGCGTCCTACTCCTCGCCGCCGGGCAACGCGGGGTCGTCCAGCACACCGGATCCAAAGACGTCCACGCCAACGCCGGCAACAAGATCGTGCTCCGCGTCAACCGGGCCTCGGAGATGACCAACCTGCTGCCCGAATGGGAATACGCCGGGATGCCCAACATGGCCGACTACGCCAAAGGCGTCCGCGGCGTCGCCCTCGTCGTCGACTCCGAAAACACTTGGCGCGCCGGACGCATCCACGACCTCTCCGACCTCGACACCGTCCACCACCTCGCCCACCAACGCGGCCACCCAACCGCAACACTCGAACCCCACATCGCCGCCAAACTCCCCGGCTACCCCCACCGACGCCACACGGCGGCCGGGGCTGGTGCGAGTGGGCTGATCCCCGAGCCGCGGGCCAACAACCACAACCCCAGCAACCAGGAAGCAGCACAGGAAGGAGAACAGCACGACGGCTGGGGGGTCGAGCCGGGAGACGAGGACGCTGTCGCGCGCCTCGCACGCGGCCTCGTCACCGAGGTCGAGACCCGCCTCGCCGACATGCCCCCACCCCCCGAACACCCAACATCGCTAGCGAACATGATCGCCGCCAAAAACGCCTTCGAGGCCGCCGAACACAACACCGTGCAAGCCAACCAGGCGATCCCCGTCCCCGACGACGTCGCCGGACCCATCCTCGAACTCCTCACCGAACGCGGCGACCATGGCGCCCGCCGCGACGAACTCGTCACCGCGGTCGGCAAACCCGAGTCCAGCGTGAAGCGCTGGCTGCGGATCATGCGCGACCAAGACAGCATTGTGTTCTGCGGCAGCGGTCGAGCGTCGCGCTACCTGCTGCCCGAGCATGCGGGGCCGACTACCGAACACGGCGACGACGACACCCCCGGTGGTCACGCAGAGTAGCTGAAACTGGCTCAACTGGCTCACCGAACCGGCTCACCGAACCGGCTCAACCTAGCCCTATAGCGGGGTACGTGAGCCAGTTGAGCCAGTTCCCGGTGAGCCAGTTCACCAATCACTCTCAGTAACCGAGATGTGCGAGTGTGTGTGGGCCCTCGACCACCACGGTCGGGGCCCTTTCGCATGCCCGCGGAAGGGAGACCCGTGCTCGTCGAGACCACCCGCATCGCCGCGGACGCGGCCACCGCCGCTGCACAAAACGGCGACGACGCCCGGGGGTGGGTCGCGCTCGCGGCCGCCGCCGCCTTCTGCGCGGTCGGCTACCGGATCTCGCTGCGCCTGCACCCCTACCGGCCCTGCCGGGCCTGCGGGGAGACCGGGAAACACCGCGGCGGGGTGTTCACCGCCTCGTTCCGGGCCTGCCGGGCCTGCGGCGGCCGCGGCCGCCAACTGCGTCGTTTCGCCCGCGAACCCTAACCCGCCCCCGGGGCACCCCCGCCGCGGGGAACGGAGGACCCGCCGATGGCATCAACCCCCGAACCCGACCCGAGTGTCGCCCACAGCCGGCCGGGGCCGTCGACGCCGGCCACGCTCGCCGATCTCGAACGGCCCTGCCGGGGGTGTAGGCATCAAAACGCCGTGCACACCGGCGGCGCCCACCCCGGCGGGTGGGCGATCTATGAACCCACCTGGGCACACGCCACCGGGTACTGCCAGACACCCCGATGCCCCTGCCCGGCCCGCACCTGACCCCCCGTTCCACATCACCGGGCACCCGCCGGGCTTCCCCTCCGGCGCGGTACCCGGTCTCGTTTCACCCCCCACCCAACCCTTCGAGGGAGGACACAGCTTCATGGCGATCGGAGACACCACGTTGACCGTGGTCGGGAATTTGACGGCCGACCCGGAGCTGCGTTTCACCACCACCGGCCACCCGGTGGCGGCGTTCACGGTTGCGGCCTCACGCCGCGTCTATGACCGCGACACCGCCCAGTGGCGCGACGGCGACACGCTGTTCCTGCGGTGCTCGGCCTGGCGGCACCTCGCCGAACATGTTGTCGAGTCGCTGACCAAGGGCACCCGTGTGGTGGTCACCGGGCGGCTCCGCCAGCGCGACTACGAAACCCGCGACGGCGAGAAGCGCACCGTGTTCGAACTCGACGTCGAAGACCTCGGCCCCTCCCTGCGCTACGCCACCGCGAAGTTGACCAAGACCACCCGCGCCGGCATACCCCACCCCGCCGAGCTCGCTGGCACCGAGACCGGCGGGTCGGGTGGCCTGCCCACGGGTGGCGACCCCTGGGCGGGCAGCCAGACGCCCCAGCCCACCCCGGCGGGGCGGAGCGCGGAGCCGCCGTTCTAGCGGGCGGCGCGCTCACCGCGAGCGCACGCAAGGTTCTGGGAATGCGGGAAGGCCCCCCGACTGCCTGGGGGGCCTTCCTTGTTGCTGAAAACCGTTGTCACTAGGGAGAGTATCACGTGGAAGGTGAGGAGGAGTTCTTCTCCGACGGCACCCCCATCCCCGACGACTCAACACAGGGTGGTGAGGGGAAGGGGGGTTCGCAAGCGCAGCTATTGCTGGGACTGGCGGAGGAGACCTACCGGCTGGTGCGTTCGGCCGATGGGCGTACGTATGCGGTGCCCAAACTCGGGCCCAATCTCGCGCTGCCGTTGGGTTCGAGGACGGGGGCGGGGGTGCGGGCCAAACTCGCGGACTCGCTGTGGCGTAGGACGGGCAAGGTCGCCTCCTCTTCCGCGCTCTCGGATGTGATCAACGTGTTGGAGGGGGAGGCGGCCGAGCTCGACCCCCAACCGGTGTTCCTGCGGATGGCCCGCCACGATCTCGACGGTGAGGACCAGGTCGTGGTGGACATGGGCACCGAAACCGGGCAGGCGATCCTCATCACCCCGGCGGGGTGGGGGGTGGAGGCGGTGTCGCCGGTGATCTTCGCCCGGTCCGCGCTCACCCACCCCCTCGTCGAACCCGTCCGCGGCGGGTCGCTGGACGGGCTACGCGGGCTGCTCAACCTCAGTGAGGAGGACTACCGGCTGGTGATCGGCTGGGTGGTCGCCGCGTATCTGATCGACATGCCCCACCCGATCCTTTTGGTCCAAGGGGAGCAGGGCACCGCCAAATCCAACCTCGTCCGCGCGTTGTTGGCGTTGATCGATCCGCAGCCCGCGGTCGACCGTGAGGCCCCCTCGGACAAGCGGGAGTGGGCCATCTTCGCCCGCGCCTCGTGGGCGTTTAGCTTCGACAACATCACCGAGATCCCACAATGGCTGTCGAACTCGCTGTGCAAAGGGGTGACCGGGGACGCGGTGCTGCAGCGGGTGCTGCACTCCGACGAGGACATCGCCGTGTTCGCGTTCCAACGCGTCATCGCCGCCACCACCATCGGGATCCGCCACGAACTCGCCAGCGACCTCGCCGACCGCACCCTGTTGGTCGAACCCGAAGTGCTGGAACGCCGCCTCACCGAGACCGAAGTCCGCGCCGCACGAGAAGCCGCCCTACCCCAAGCACTCGGCGCGGTCCTCGACCTCGTCGCCGGCGCGCTGCGGGAACTACCCGCCGTCCAGGTGGCGGACCCGCCGCGGATGGCCGACTTCGCCCACGTCCTCGCCGCCCTCGACAAAGTCACCGGCTGGGACACCCTGGCGACCTACCGGGCCAGGATCGCCGCCATGTCGATGGCGCTGATCGAACACAACGTCCTCGCCCAAGCCCTACACCGCCTCGCCACCCACCCCAGCACCGGCGGACTCGAGCCAGGTCCGTGGGAAGGCACCGCCGCCGAACTCATCGCCGCACTCCAACGCGTCGCCAAACACACCGGCCTCACCGCCGCCGACCTACCCAACGAACCCCGCGCCATCGGACGACTCATCCGCGAAATCGCCCCCAACCTGCGAAAAGTCGGCGTCGACGTGCGGGGAGGCCCCCGTAGCGGTCGACGTCGCCCGCTGCGAGTACAGCGCGTCAACAACGTCAACAACGTCGAGGCCGACACCACCGGATAACCCCTCTCCTCTCCCCTCCTCCTTAAAAAGAGGAGAGGTCATGTCACTCATGTCACCGCGCGGCATCACCGCAGGTCAGCACGCGTCCGCGTGGTGACATGAGTCTTGTCACCCCTTGTCACCCATGTCACCAGCCCGCAGGCGCCGCATGTGGCGGGCCGGTGACATGAGATGACAAGACGCTGACATCACCGGCGAGCCTCATGTCACCACGTCAGTCCAGGTCACGCCCGGGTTCCTGGCCCCGGTGACATGAGTGACAAGACCCCGGGCTGTTTCTCCATCACGCCGCGCCCGAGGCCGCGAACAACCCGAACCGGCGCGGCAGGCGGGGGATGCCTCCTCCCCGCCCACATCGGTCAGGCGCCCCTGACCGGTAACCCGGCCACCAGCCCCGCCTCGCAGTGCCAGCCAGGCCGGCAAGGAGGCATCCCCCGCCCAGCCCGTCGGCATCGAGGCCACCCCACCCCAACGATTCCCTCGAGGAGCCCACCCGTGCCTGATCCGCTGTGCCGGCGCTGCCGCACCCGACTCATCCCGACCTACCCCGGCCAGAGCGAGCACCCGTTGTGCTCGCCCACTCCCACCGGCTGGATCCCCCAACCCACGCCCCCACGCCAGCCCACCCTCACCGCGAGCCGCCCCCCTGCCGGGCCTCTGCGGTTGGCGCTCGAGCTCGCCGCGTTGGGCTGGCACATCCTGCCCCTGTCCCCGGCCAACAAGCGGCCCCTGGGTAACTGCCCCACCTGCCGCGACCACCCCGGCAGGTCGGGCAGCGCCCCGCACCCGATCGTCGACTGTCCGTGCCTGCCCGCCGGGGCGTGGTGTCACGGCGTCCGCGCCGCCACCACCAACCCCCAACGCCTCACCACATGGTGGGCCCGCCAGCCCGACGCCGTGCCCGGCGTCGCCGCCGGCCCCTCCCGGCTCGTCCTCATCGACATCGACACCCACGGCGAAGACCTCCCCGCCGACCTCGTCACCGGGCTGCTGCCTGGCATCAACCTCCACACCGAACCCCTCCCCCGCGAGGTGTGGGCCGAGCCGGGTCGCTACCGCGACGGACGCGACACCCTCACCTTGCTCGCCCACCTCCGCGGCGGCACCCACCCCTGGCCCACCGACCCAGCTCACGCTCCCGTCGCCGTCACCACCCCGTCGGGTGGCCGGCACCTGTGGTACTCCGCGCCCGCAGGGGATCTGCGTCAGGCCATCGGCGAACTCGCCTGGCAAGTCGACATCAAAGCCGGCCAGAACTACGGCCTCGCCCCCGCAGCGACCACCACCGCAGGCACCTATCGCCTCTTGGCTGGTGACCCCGCCGCCCCCGGGCGGATGCCCACCTGGCTCGCCCACGAGACCACCCGCGTCGCCACCGTCCACCCACCCCGACCCGCACCGCAGCTGCCCGCCCCACGGCCAGGAAAGCCCGGGCCCGGCGCGGCCGCCTACCTCACCACCGTCATCAACCGCGGCGCCGCCCACATCGCCTCGCTCACCGACGGCCGCAAACGCGCCCTCGCCGCCCTCGCCTACCACACCGGCGGCCTACTCGCATGGTCCGGCCTCAACCCCGACCACGTCACCCAACGCCTCATCACCGCCGGCACCGCTAGCGGCCTACCACACCGCACCGCGACGCGGGTCGTCCACCGCGCCCTCACCCGCGGCACCGCCGAACCCCTACCCGAACCACGTCGCGCACCTCGGGCGAGCTGATCCCCTTCCCCAGCACGAACACAAGGCGGCCCCGACGACGACACCGCCAAGCACCGCGCCGGGGCCACACCCCCACCGATCGCAGACCGGAAGGAGCACATCCCAGCATGACCCAAACGAAGAACCCGGACCCACTGCTCACCATCGCCGAGGTACTCGCGGAGCTGAAGATCGCGCGAAGCACCTTCGACGACTGGCGCGTGAAAGGACTGGCACCGGAGTGCATCAAGCTGCCGAACGCGCAGCTGCGTGTTCGCCGTTCCAAGCTCGCCGCCTGGCTCGCCGACCACGTCATGCCGGAGGCCAGCTGAGATGGCCTACTCCCACGATGTGACGTTCTGGAAGATCCGGGTACGCGACGACCGAGCAAAGCGCTACCAGGTTCGGTGGACGGTCGGCTTCCGCACTTCCGAGTGCTCGAGATCCTTCGAGTACCGGGCGATGGCGGACAGCTGGCGCTCACAGCTCATTCAAGCCGCCAGGCGGGGAGAGGCGTTCGACGAAGAGACCGGCCTACCCGAGTCGATCCTGCGGGAACAGCAGTCGGTCAGGTTCTTCGACCTAGCCTGCCGATTCGTGGACCTGAAATGGCCGCACGCTGCCGCGAAGACACGTACGGCGATGGCGGACGCGCTCGCCACCGTAACCCCGGTGCTCGTGACGACCGATCGCGGCAAACCCGACGTCGCGGCCTTGCGTCGGGTGCTCTACGGGTGGGGCTTTCACAAGACACGACGGGAGACAGCCACATTGGACGGCGAGGACGCGGCCGCCCTCGACTGGCTACGGCGCCACTCGCTCAAGGTGACCGTGCTTGACGAAAAGGAACGCCGCTCACCACTCATCCGAGCCGCCTTGGACACCATCGCGCTCCAAATGAGCGGCAAGCCAGCGGCGGCAACGACGATCGCCCGCAAACGCGCCGTCTTCTACGGCGTACTCAACTACGCCGTAGAGCTGGACATCCTCCCAGCCAACCCCATCGACAAGGTGAGCTGGAAGGCACCGCGAGTCGCCGAGGAAGTGGACCGACGCGTGGTGGCCAGTTCGAAGCAGGCGCACGCCCTGCTCGAAGCCGTGGATGCCGACCGGCCCGAGCTGACCGCCTTCTTTGGCTGCCTCTACTACGCGACCATGCGGCCCGGTGAAGCAGTCGCGCTCAGAGAGGTCAACTGCGCCCAGCTGCCAGACGAGGGGTGGGGGCTACTCATGCTCAGCGACTCCGCACCACGAGTCGGATCAACGTGGACCGATACCGGCACGAGCCACGACAGGCGAAAGCTCAAGCACCGGGCGAAGAAAGCCACCAGGCCCGTACCGATTCCGCCCCAACTCGTACGACTGATCCGCGACCACCTCCACAGCTTCGGCACAGCCAGCGACGGTCGGCTGTTCCGGGGCCACCGAGGCGGTCACCTCAGCGAAAGCGTCTACGGCCCGGTCTGGCAAGCGGCGCGCGAGAAGGCACTCACGCCAGACCAGGTCGCCTCACCCCTCGCCGGCCGGCCCTACGACCTTCGCCACAGCGGCGTGACACTCGCGCTCAACGCCGGCGTACCCGCCCCAGAGATCGCCCGACGGGCGGGGCACAGCGTCGACGTCCTACTCCGCGTCTACGCGGGCTGCACCGATGGCCAAGACGCGCTGTGGAACCGGCGCATCAGCGACGCACTCGCCATGGCACGCGGCCACGGCGACGGCAGCACCGACATCGCCTAACCCAGCCCCGGTGATCCCCTCATCACGTGGCCGCGGAAAGTCACCCCCGAACCCGCAGAACCCCAGCCGATCGAGGTTCTGCGGGTTCGGGGGAGCCAGACGCGGGCCCGCGGGAGGCGGGGGCGAGGCGCGGTGTGGCACGCCCCGCGTCAATGAACACACGCCAGACCGACCGACGGACAAGGCCCTCAGCCAACGCGAGCGGCAGCCCCACCCGTCTCCCGCTGGTCCGCGCCTGGTCCGCGAAGAACCGGAGACGGACGGATACCACCGGGAACAGTCGGAGAAGCAGCGTGCCCCACGATCAGCGTGTTCGTGCTGGTCGGGGGCGTTTGTGGGGGTAGTGCCAGGTGCTGGATTCGAACCAGCGAAGGCTGAGCCGGCGGTTTTACAGACCGCTCCCTTTGGCCGCTCGGGCAACCTGGCATGATCGTCGCTCCGCGACAGTGTCAGCATAGCGGCACTCTCCAGCGGTGACGCGGCAGGAGCGGTGCACTCCGAGAGGTGGTGCCTGCACCGCGGCAGCAGCGCACTTTCACTCAATCATGATGGTGCTTATACGCTGGGTGTACAGCCTCCTGAATCGATGCCATGTCAGACACCCCGAGTGCACCTTCCCCGCGGTCCGACCCGAGCGAGAGCGATGTCCCCACGTACACATCGCAGCCCCCCGGGAAGCCGAAGATGCCCCGCTGGCTCGTGGCAGTGCTCGGGCTGCTCATCGGCATCGGCACCGGAGCGACCCTTGCCGGCGGCTCGGACGAGGATCTCGCAGGGGTCCGGGCGAAGCTTGCCGAGGCCAGGCAGCGGATCCAGTGGTACGAGGACCGCCAGCGCCTCGGCCTCGCAGACCCGCCCTCGACGCCGGACACCGGCGGTGACGCCCGAACGCGCACCGGCGGCCGGGCACCTGCCGAGGCAACTGCCGACGCACCCCTGGGGCAGACGATCCCTGGCGAAGGCATGTTCGTCGTGGGCCGGGACGTCCAGCCCGGCACGTACCGTACGCAGGGCAGCGCCTTCTGCTACTGGGAGCGCCTGAGCGACCGTTCGGGGGCCTACGAGAGCGTCATCGACCGCGAGCTCGCCACGCGGCCGGCGGTCGTGACCATCAAGGGGACTGACGAGGCGTTCCACACCACGGGCTGTCCCGACTGGCACCGCGCCAGAGCCGCGAGTGGCAGGTGACCGCTGGCACAGGCTCATCCGGGCCGCTGTTCGGCGGGGGAGTCCGCCCGGACGCTAGGCTCGCAGGAGAAGGATCATGACAGGGTAGGCCACGTGGGGGTCCGCATTGGCCGAGGCGTCGTTCGACATCGTCAGCAGGGTCGACCGCCAGGAGGTCGACAACGCGCTGAATCAGGCGTCGCGTGAGATCGCGCAGCGCTACGACTTCAAAGGCACCGGTGCAGCCATCGCGTGGTCCGGCGACGCCGTCGAGATGCGGGCCGACTCCGAGGACCGTGTGGCCGCTGTCCTCGACGTGTTCCAGTCCAAGCTGGTCCGGCGCGGCGTCTCGCTCAAGGCGCTCGAGACGACCGACCCGCGGGCGTCGGGCAAGGAGTACCGCATCACCGGCACCCTCAGGCAAGGCCTGTCCCAGGACAATGCGAAGCGACTCGCCAAGCTCATCCGCGAGCAGGCGCCGAAGGGCGTGAAGGCACAGGTGCAGGGTGACGAGCTGCGCGTGACCTCGAAGAGTCGTGACGACCTCCAGCAGGTCATCGCTCTGGTGAAGGGCGAGGATCTCGATTTCGCGGTGCAGTTCACCAACTACCGGTGATCTCCCGTCGAAGCGTTCACCGGTTCGACCGTCGGAGTCCGGCCACACGCGCGGGCGTGGCACACTCAACCGACGGATTGGCTGACGACGAACGTCCCCCGGCCGTGCACCACCTCGAGTAGCCCGCGGTCGGCCAGTTCCTTGATCGCCCGGCGCGTCGTCACGCGGCTGACCCCGTACTGCCGGGTCAGCTCCGCCTCGTTGGGCAGCTTGGCGCCCGGCGCGAGGCGACCAGCGGCGATGTCCGCGGCGATCTCGTCGGCGACCTGCTGCCAGACCAGGCGCGCGCCGCCGTGGTCGATCCTTCCCGACCGGTCCTCGAGCGCCATAGGCGTCAACGTAGCCACCAAAGACGTGTGCAAACGCTGGCCTACGTCCCCAGACATCATAGGACGTCCTATGTTACCTCCGTGAGCCTGCCGACCGAACACGGAGCATCCCGTGGACCATCGCAGTGACGACCCCCTGGACCGGGCCCGCGAGCACGTCGCGAAGGCCCGCCCCGTCATCCCCCCGGTAGAGCCCGAAGTCGCCGAACGCGCCGCCCACCTACTCGACGCCGTGTGGGTCGCCGGGCTCCGCTTCGACGTCGACCCCGAGGACTGGGACCGGGTCACCGAGCTCGCCGGCGCCTGCATCGACGTCTGCCGGCGGCAAGCGCGGGAGCAAGCCGAGGCGCCGCGCTGACGCGCCAGGGCCCGCCTGACCGGCGGGCCATGCTGCGAGTCGGTCGTGCTATGCCGCCGTCGGGTTGGCGAGGATCAGCGCGGTGAAGAAGCCGTGGAACAGCACCGCCCAGATCATCACGGCCAGCCAGAACCCGGACAGCCGGATCGACTTCGGCAGGCCGCCTCTCAGCGCCGGTAGCCGGCCATCGACTCGAGCCTGGCGATCCGCTCAGGCATCGGCGGGTGGGTGGAGAACAGCTTGGCCAGCCCCTCCTTGCGGAACGGGTTGGCGATCATCAGGTGGCTGGTCGACACGAGCTCACGCTCCGGCGGTAGGGGCAGCTGCTTGGTGCCGGACTCCAGCCTCCGCAACGCGCTCGCGAGGGCCAGGGGGTCGCCCGTGACCTGCGCCCCGGACGCGTCGGCCTGGTACTCGCGGGACCTGCTGATCGCGAACTGGATCAGCATGGCCGCGATCGGTCCCAGGATCAGCAGGATCAGCGCGGCGAAGGGGTTGCCGCCCTCATCGTCGTCGCCACCGCCGATCGGGATGAACCAGGCGATCTGGGCGAGGAACATGATGATGCTCGCGAGCGTGGCCGCGACCGAGGAGATCAGGATGTCGCGGTTGTAGACGTGGGACAGCTCGTGCCCCAGCACGCCGCGCAGTTCACGCTCGTCGAGGATCGCCAGGATGCCTTCGGTGCAGCAGACGGCGGCGTGGCGCGGGTTGCGGCCGGTCGCGAAGGCGTTGGGAGCCATCGTCGGCGAGACGTAGAGGCGAGGCATGGGCTGGCGGGCGGCGTTGGAAAGCTCCCGCACGATCCGGTACATGGCCGGCTGCTCCGCCTCGCTCACGGGGCGCGCCCGCATCGAACGGAGTGCGATCTTGTCGGAGTAGAGGTAGCTGAAGCCGTTCATGCCGATCGCGACGACGAGGGCGATCATCAGGCCCCCGCGGCCGAACGCGCTGCCGGCCAGAAGAATCAGCGCGGACAGCAGGCCGAGCAGGAAAGCGGTCTTCAGCCCGTTGTGCCGATGGTGCACTGCGACTCCTCCGGAAGTGGATGCGAAGGGCCATACCCCCCGCACAATCCCAAACGCTGGCAATGACCAGTACGTTCCCGGCGCTTCTGAGTCCTACCCGTGCGCTACGCGCGCGCCTCGGACGGTACCCGCGGACCTGCGGCGCCCGCTACCCGAGAAGTGCCGCCTGCCCCGGGAGCACCTGCAGCAGGATCTGCGGCAGCGCGGACAGCACGACAGCCGCCACCACCAGCAGGGCGAGCGCGAGCGCCGCGGGCAGCGCCGAACGGCCCGACGGCGCCGCCGCGACGGGGGCACCCTCCCCGGCAGGGGGCGCGAACAGGGACGCCGCCCATACCAGGTAGTAGTACAGCGCGATCACGATGTTGACCGCCATGACCACGGCCAGCCACCCGATGCCCCCCGACACGGCCGCGCGGAACACCACGACCTTCGCGAACAGCCCGATCAGCCCGGGCGGCAGCCCGGCGAGGCACACCAGGAAGAACGCCAGCGCGAGCGCCGTCACCGGCTGGGAGCGCGCCAGGCCGCGGTAGTCAGCGAGCGTATTTCCCGGCAGCCGACTCGACGCTACGACGACGGCCGCGAACGCGCCGAGGTTCATCACCCCGTAGATCAGCACGTAGGCGACCGTCGCGGACAGCGCCTGGCCCACCTCCGGCGCTTCTGCCGCGACGCCCAGCGGCACGAGCATGTAGCCCGCCTGCGCGATCGAGGACCAGGCGAGCAGCCGCACGGCGTGCCGCTGCCGCAGCGCCACGAGGTTCCCGACCGTCATGGTCAGCGCCGCGAGTACCGCGACGAGCGGGGCCCACACGTCGACGTAGGGCCGGAAGCCGATCCCCACCACGAGGAGCAGCCCCGCGAACCCGGCCGCCTTGGACACCACGGACAGGTACGCGGCGACCGGGACCGGTGCGCCCTCGTACGTGTCCGGCGCCCAGAAGTGGAACGGCACAGCCGACACCTTGAACGCGAACCCGGCCAGGGTGAGCGCGACCCCGACGGCGAGCGCGGGCGTCGCCCCCGCGACAGCCGCCGCAGGTGGCCGGCTGAGTCCCTCGGCGACGAGGGAGAGCTGGAGCGCTCCCGTGAGCCCGTACACCAGGCTGATGCCCATCAGCATGACGGCGGTGGACACCACCGAGACGAGGAAGAACTTCAGCGCTGCCTCGCCGGCGGTCAGGTCGGCTGGGCCGGACCGGCCGTGGCGTCGCAGGCCAACGAGCGCGAACGCGGGGAGCGAGAGCATCTCGAGAGCCACGACGAGCGTCACGAGGTCGCGGGCGGCCGCCAGCGTCATGGCGCCCGCGGCGGAGGCGAGCAACAGGAAGGCGTACTCCCCGGGCGGCGCCTCCGGCCGCCCACCCGGCCCACCCGGCGTACCGGGCCGGCCGCCAAGGGACGGCACGGACAGCAGCAGCACCACCCCGACCCCCGCGAGCGCGAGCAACTGGAAGACGAGGGTGAGCTCGTCGACGACGTAGGAGCAGGCGTCGCCGCGCAGGCAGAAGGTCCGCCGCACCTCACCCCAGAGTGCGCCCAGGGCCGCGAACCCGGCGACCAGGCCCGCGAACGCCACGCCGAGCACCGCGCGCGCCCGCGGCAGGAACAGCTCGGTGACGAGCGCCCCCACCGCCGTCACCGCGACGACGAGCGGAGGCCCGACGGCGGCGTAGTCGATCGACTGGACGAGAGAGGCCACCTACCCGCCCCCCATCAGGGCGCGCACCACCGGCTCCGTCACGCCGAGCAACGTCACCGGCCACAGGCCGGCGAGCACGATCAGCGCGACGAGCGGCCCCCAGGCGGCCACCTCGACCCGGGTCACGTCCTGCACCGGCGCTGGCCCGGGTACGCCGCCCACGGGGCCGGTGCCCATGCACACCCGGCGGACCACGACGAGGAAGTAGGCCGCGGTCAGGACCGTGCCGAACCCCGCAAACGCGAGGAAGGCAAGGTAGAGGCCGCGGTCCAACCCGGCCGCGGGGTCGAAGGTGCCGAGCAGCACCAGCAGCTCGCCCCAGAAGCCCGCGAGGCCCGGCAGCCCCAGGCTGGCGACCGCCCCGAACGCGACGAGCCCGCCGAGCCGTGGCGTGCGCGCGTAAAGGCCACCGCCGAGGGCGTCGAACTCGGACGTGCCGTACCGGTCCTTGATCGCGCCGGCCAGGAAGAACAGCAGCCCGGTGACGAGCCCGTGCGCGACGTTCGCGAACAGCGCGCCGTTGATGCCGGTCGGCGTGAGGGTCGCGACGCCGAGCAGCACGAAGCCCATGTGGCCGATGCTGGAGTAGGCGATCAGCCGCTTGAGGTCGCGCTGGGCCAGGCAGGCGAGCGCCCCGTAGACGATGCCGATGACCCCGAACGCCGCGAGGTAGGGCGCGAGCACCAGCGCCCCTTCGGGCAGCACGGGCACGGCGATGCGGACGAACCCGTACGTGCCCATCTTCAGCAGCACGCCCGCGAGCAGCACCGAACCGACCGTCGGGGCGGCGGTGTGCGCGTCGGGCAGCCAGGTGTGGAACGGCCACATCGGGGTCTTGACGGCGAGCCCGAGCCCGATCGCGAGGAACGCCGCCACCTGAACGGCGCGCCCCAGCCCGGCGCCGCCCCGCTCGCCGAGTGCGGCGAGCGCCGGGATGTCGAACGTGCCGGCCTCGGCGTAGACGAGCAGGAAGCCGAGCAGCATGACCGCAGAGCCGAGCAGGGTGTACAGGATGAACTTGTACGCCGCCGGGCCGCGCCCCTCGAGCCCCCACCGGGCGATGAGGAAGTACATGGGGATGAGGACGACCTCGAAGAACACGAAGAACAGCAGCAGGTCGAGGGCGAGGAAGGTGCCGATCATCCCCACCTCGAGAAGCAGCAGCAGCGCCACGAACGCCCGCGGGCGTCCCTCGTCGGGCATGATCCGGGTCGAGTAGAGCAGGCAGAGGAAGGCAAGCAGGGCCGTCATGACCACCAGCGGCAGCGAGATGCCGTCCAGGCCGAGGTGGAACCGCAGGCCGAGGGCCGGTGCCCAGGCGAGGTCGGTCTGGGCCTGCAGCCCCCCCTTCAGGCCGTCACCGTAGTCGAACCCGGCGGCGAGCGCCCCCGCACACGCGAGCACGGCTCCGGTCACGGCGACCCCGAGCCGCTGGGCGATGGCGTCCCCGCGTTCCCCGGGCGAGGCGACCAGCGCGAGACAGCCCAGCGTCGGAAGGGCGACCAGGAGCAGGGCGAGCACGCTCGGGACGCTCACCTGGTCACCGCCCCACGGACCAGAGCACGGCGGCGGCGATCACGACGACGCCGGAGAGCAGCCCCGTGAGGTAGACCTGCACGTTGCCGTTCTGGGAGTACCGCAGCCCGGCGCCGAGCAGCCGGGCCGCTACGCCGGACCCGCGGACGTAGGCGTCGACCACCTCGTGGTCGGTGAACCTGACAAGCCGGGCGATCGCGAGGGCCGGCCGCACCACCAGGGCCGCGTAGGCGGCGTCGACCGAGAACGCCCGCTCGCAGGGCCCCCGGAGGACCCCCAGGGCGCGGGCCGGGTCGAGGGCCGGGTCGGCGTACCAGACCAGGGCCGCGGCGAACACCCCCACGATCGCCAGGAACGTCGACACCGCGGCGGTTCCGAAGGTGGGCAGGAAGGCCGCTCCGGCGCCGGGCCCTGCGCCCAGCCAGGCGGGCAGCCAGCTGCCGCGCAACCCGGCGAGCCCGAGCAGCACGGTCGGCACCGTGAGGGTGACGAGCGGCCAGCGCATCGCGGGCGGCGCCTCGTGC
>JBOHCZ010000021.1:0-3765 GCA_050699195.1 Streptomycetales bacterium | reverse complement strand
GGGTGAGGTACTGCCCGGGGCGCATCACCAGGGACTCGTTGACCGCGTCCTGCAGCAGGTCCCGGCGCGCGGCCACGGTGAGCGGGGACACCGCGGACGGGGCGATGGCCGGCACCTCACGCGCCGCGTAGCGCAGGTAGGCAAGACCCACACCCCCGATCACGGTCGCGAACGTCGCGGCCGTGACCACCCACACCGGGAACGCCAGTTCGTGGTGCGCGGCGCCGACGACGGGCTCGAGCCAGCGCTGCAGCGACGAGCCGAGGAAGAACACCAGACCGGAGCACACCGAGCCGACGGCCAGCAGGATCATCGGCCAGGTCATCACCTTCGGGGACTCGTGCGGGTGCACGCCGTCGTCCCACCGGCGCTCACCGAAGAACGTCATGAGCATCACGCGCGTCATGTAGAAGGCGGTGATGCCGGCACCGAGCAGGGCGCACGCCCCGAGGACCCAGCCGCGGGTGCCCCCGATGGACAACGTCGCCTCGATGATCTTGTCCTTCGACCAGAAGCCCGCGAACGGCGGGATCCCGATGATCGCGAGGTAGCCGATGCCGAACGTCACGGCGGTGACCGGCATGACCTTGCCCAGGCCGCCGTACCGGCGCATGTTCACCTCGTCGTTCATGCCGTGCATCACCGAGCCGGCCCCGAGGAAGAGGCCGGCCTTGAAGAAGCCGTGGGTCAGCAGGTGCATGATCGCGAACGCGTAGCCGATCGGCCCGAGCCCGGCGGCCAGCACCATGTAGCCGATCTGGCTCATGGTCGAGGCCGCGAGGGCCTTCTTGATGTCGTCCTTCGCGCATCCGATGAGCGCGCCGAAGAGCAGGGTCACCGCACCGACGACCGCGACGGCGAGCTGCGCGGTGGGGGCGCCCGCGAGGATCGGGCCGGACCGCGCGATCAGGTAGACCCCCGCCGTCACCATGGTCGCGGCGTGGATGAGCGCCGAGACCGGCGTCGGGCCCTCCATCGCGTCACCCAGCCACGCCTGCAGCGGCGCCTGGGCCGACTTGCCGCAGGCGCCGAGCAGCAGGAGCAGGCCAGCCGCCGTCAGCACGGCCTCACCGGCCTCCGGCGCCCCCTCGAACACCGGCCCGAACCCGACCGTGCCGAACGTCATGAACATGATCATGATGGCGACCGAGAGGCCGAAGTCGCCGACCCGGTTCATCACGAACGCCTTCTTCGCGGCGGTCGCCGCCGAGGGGCGGTACTGCCAGAACCCGATGAGCAGGTACGACGCGAGGCCGACGCCCTCCCAGCCGACGTAGAGCGCGAGGTAGTTGTCGCCGAGTACGAGCAGCAGCATCGCCGCAAGGAAGAGGTTCAGGTAGGCGAAGAACCGCCGCCGCTCGGGGTCGTGGGCCATGTAGCCGACCGAGTAGATGTGGATCAGCGAACCCACGCCCGTGATCAGCAGCACGAAGCACATCGACAGCGGGTCGAGCAGCAGCCCCATGTCGACCTGGAACCCGCCCACCGGGATCCAGCTGTACAGGTGCTGGTCGATCGCGCGCTGCGCGGCCGGCAGCCCGAGCAGCCGCGCGAACAGCACGGCACCGACCACGAACGACGCCACCGCAGTCGCGCAGCCCAGCAGGTGGCCCTACCGGTCGGTACGCCGGCCGCCGAGCAGCAGCACCGCCGCCCCGAGCAGCGGCAGGGCGATGAGCAGCCACGTCAGGCCGAAGAGCCCGGACGCGGCCGACGCCTCCAACCCGCCCTCGGACGCGAGCAGGAGCTCCGCGCCGCTTTCGATCCCGGTTTCCATCACCGTCATCGTCATCTCAGTACTTCAGGAGGTTGGCGTCGTCGACCGAGGCCGACCGGCGGGAACGGAAGATCGTCACGATGATCGCGAGGCCGACGACGACCTCGGCCGCGGCCACGACCATCGTGAAGAAGGCGAAGATCTGGCCGTCGAGGTTGCCGTGCATCCTGGCGAACGTGACGAACGCCAGGTTCGTGGCGTTGAGCATCAGCTCGATGCACATGAACACCACGATCGCGTTACGGCGGACCAGCACACCGGCCGCCCCGATCGTGAACAGCAGCGCCGAGAGGTAGAGGTAGTTCGCGGGGTTCATTCCTCGGTCTCCTTCCCCTCCTCGATGGCCTTCTCGACCTCCGCGGGCCGGGTCCTGGTGCGCGGGCCGGGGCGGCGGATGTCGCCGCGCTGCTCGAGAACCTTGGAAACGGACAGGTCCGCAGCCGAGCCGTCGGGCAGCAGCGCCGGGACGTCGACCGCGTTGTGCCGCGCGTAGACCCCCGGGGGCGGCAGCGGCGCGCCCAGCCGGCCCGAGCGGAACCGCTCCTCCGAGAGCTCCCGCTGGGTCTTGCGGGGCGTCGTCCGCTCCCCGTGGGCCAGCACCATGGCGCCGAGCGCGGCCGTGATGAGCAGCGCGCTGGTCACCTCGAACGCCCAGACGTAACGGGTGAAGATCAGCTCCGCGACGGCGACGACGTTGTTCGGGGTGTTCGCCTGGCCGAGGCCGGTGAACGTGGTCATCGCGGCGTTGCCGAAGCCCGCGATGAGCAGCAGGCCGAAGCCCAGACCGGTGACGACGGCCGCCCACCGCTGCCCCCGGATGGTCTCGACGAGGGAGTCCGACGAGTCGACCCCCACGAGCATGAGCACGAAGAGGAACAGCATCATCACGGCGCCGGTGTAGACGACCACCTGCACCACGCCCAGGAACACGGCGTCCTGGGCGACGTAGAAGACCGCCAGGCAGATCATGATCAGGGCGAGCAGGAGGGCGCTGTGCACGGCCTTCTTGGTGGCGAGCATCCCGATCGCCGCGAGGACCGCGACGGGCGCGAGCACCCAGAACATCACCGCCTCGCCCGGCCCGGTGCTGGGAGCGGTGCCGATGACCGCCGCGGCGAGGGCGTGGGTCACGGCGTCTCCCCCTCACCCGTCGCGGTACCGCCGCCCGGGCCATCCGCCGCAGCCTGCGCCTTGGCGTCCGACACGACGCCCTGCGCCTTGGCGTCCGACACGGCGCCCTGCTCCTTGGCGTCCGACACGACGCCGTGCACCGTAGCGTCCGCCAGGCCCTGCACGGTGCCGCGGTAGTAGTCCTCATCCGTCGTCCCCGGGGCCATCGGGTGCGGGGGGGCCGCCATGCCCTCCCGGAGCGGGGCGAGCAGCTGCTCCCTGGTGAAGATGAGGCCCGCACGAGTGGTGTCGGCCATTTCGTACTCGTTCGTCATGGTGAGCGCCCGCGTGGGACAGGCCTCGATGCACAGCCCGCAGAAGATGCAGCGCAGGTAGTTGATCTGGTAGACGCGGCCGTACCGCTCACCGGGCGAGTAGCGCTCCTGCTCGGTGTTGTCGGCGCCCTCGACGTAGATCGCGTCGGCCGGGCAGGCCCAGGCGCAGAGCTCGCACCCGATGCACTTCTCGAGGCCGTCGGGATGCCGGTTGAGGACGTGCCGGCCGTGGTACCGGGGGGCGGTGGGCTTCTTCTCCTCGGGGTAGAACTCGGTGTTGGCCTTCTTGAACATCGTTCCGAACGTCACGCCGAAGCCCGCGACGGGCTCGAGGAACTTAGGCACGGTCCTCCTCCTCGTTGCCGGAACCCGGCTGGCCCGGCTGGCCCGGCTGGTCGGACCCGTCACCCGCGATCGTCCGCCCGTTGATGGCCGGCACCCGCTGGCCGGGCATCGGCGGAACCGGGTAGCCGCCGGCCATCGGGTCGAACTCCACGGTCCCACCGGCCTCGGGCGCGCCGGGCGGCGCCCCCCCCGCGGGCC
>JBOHCZ010000020.1:0-7519 GCA_050699195.1 Streptomycetales bacterium | reverse complement strand
CTGCTGATCACCGGCTGGGAGGGCGCGGCACGGCACGTCGCGCGGCGGCGCGAGGCGGCCGGAGGGATCCTGCGGGACGCGGGTGCGCTCCGTCTGGGCCAGCGGGTCGGCGCGGCCTGGGAGAAGGGACGCTTCCACGGTCCCTCCCTCAGGGACGGCCTCCTCGACGCGGGCGCGCTCGTCGAGACGCTGGAGACCGCAGCCTCATGGTCGGGTCTTGGCACGCTGTACGGCGCGGTGCGGGCGGCGCTGCACGAGAGCCTGGCGGCGTACGGCACGCCGCCGCTCTTGCTCTGCCACCTCTCGCACGTCTACCCGACCGGTGCCTCGCTGTACTTCACCGTGATGGCCGTGCGCGACGACGCTGCGCCCGAGGCCCAGTGGGGCGCGGCCAAGCGGGCGGCGGGCGACGCGATCGCCGCGCACCGCGCGACCATCACCCACCATCACGCCGTCGGGACCGAGCACCTCCCGTGGATGCGCGACGAGATCGGCGACCTCGGCACCGCGGCGCTGCGCGCGGTCAAGCAGTGCCTGGACCCGAACGGCATCCTCAACCCGGGCAAGCTGCTCCCGCCCCGGTTACGCTCGCCGCTATGAGGTATCCGCACGGCGTCGAGAGTGAGGTCGGACGCCTGCGGACCGTCATGGTGCACCGCCCGGGGCCCGAGCTGCGGCGGCTCACCCCGCGCAACAGCGCCGACCTGCTCTTCGACGGCATCCCGTGGGTCGGCCGTGCCCAGGACGAGCACGACGCCTTCGTACACGCCCTCCGGGCCCGCGGAGTGGAGGTGCTCTACCTCGCCGAGTTGCTCGCGGAGACCCTCGAGATCCCGGACGCCCGCGCCGAGACGATCGGTGCCGTGCTGGCCGACCCGCGGCTCGGGCCGGCACTCCAGCGGCAGGTCGCGGGCTACCTGCACGACCTCCATCCGCACGACCTCGCCACCGTGCTGGTCGCGGGTGTCGCCCATCACGAGCTGCCCACAGGGGCGGGACTGCGGTGGGCGCTGATGCACCCGCTGGACTTCGTCGTCGAGCCGCTGCCGAACCTGCTCTTCACCCGCGACTCGTCGGTGTGGGTACGTGACTCGGTGGCCCTGACGAGCCCCTCCATGACCGCACGGCGCCGCGAGACGACCCTCACGGGCGCGGTGTACGCCCACCATCCCCGCTTCGCGGGCACTCCCACACTCTACGAACCGGGCGCCGAGTGGGTCGAGGGCGGTGATGTGCTGCTCTTCGCGCCCGGCGTGCTGGCCGTCGGCACGGGGCAGCGTACGACCCCAGCGGGCGTCGAGCGGCTGGCGCTCCGGGTCTTCGCCGCGGGTGTCGCCCACACCGTGCTCACCGTGCCGATCGCGCAGCACCGCGCGACCATGCATCTCGACACCATCTGCACCATGGTCGACGTCGACGCCGTGCTGATGTACCCGAACGTCGCGGACGAGCTGGTCGCCTACCCCGTGACGGCGGCCGGTGACGATCTCGACATCGGCGCCCCGGAGCCGTTCCTGGTGGCTGCGGCGAAGGCGCTCTCCGCCCAGCTGGGGGTCGACACGCTGCGTCGCATCGACACCGGTCTCGACCCGGTGACCGCCGAACGGGAGCAGTGGGACGACGGCAACAACACGCTCGCCGTCGCGCCGCGGCTGTGCGTCGCCTACGAACGCAACATCGAGACCAACGCCCGCCTCGAGGAGGAGGGCATCGAGGTGATCAGGATCTCGGGCAGCGAGCTCGGCAGCGGCCGGGGCGGTCCGCGATGCATGTCCTGCCCCATCTCCCGTGAACCGCTGGAGCTGTCACCGTCAGGACCGGACACGCCCAACCCGCCGCCGCGGCCGGCGGTCTAGCCACGAAGGGCGCCCGGTCGCTGCTGACGGGGGATGCAACAGCGACCGGGCTTGGAGGAACGATACTCGTCGACGCGCCGTGTGCAAGAGGAGGTGACTTGCCTCTCACCGGCGCACAGCGACTCAGCGGGCCGCGGAGCCCTTCGACGTCCCCGCAGGGAGGGGCAAGGCCGCCCACACGGTGATCTCTCCCTCACCCTCGCGCACACCCCAGTCGGACGACAGGCTGGCGACGATGCTCAGCCCGCGGCCGCCCAGGCCGGAGACCGACGGTGCAGGGGTACGTGGGTACGTGGGGCCGCCCCCGTCGGTGACCTCGACCTCCAGGGTGCCGTTCCGGACGTTCCAAGCAGCGCGGACCTTGCCGGACTCGAGCGGACGCGCGTGCTTGAGGGCGTTGCTCAGCAGCTCCGAGATGACGAGGACGGCATCGTCGACGACGCCGTCCTCGACTGCCTGGGCGCGGAGGTCGCCGGCCAGCCGGCGCCGGGCCGACCGGACACTCGTCGACGAGTGCGGTAGCAGGAACGTAGCCATGGCTGGCGTGCCTCGTGCCGGAGCCATAACCACGCGTAACCTCCTTTTCCGCGTCGCGGCTTAGATTCCCGCAGGAAGTGATCCGGAAACAGTGCACGTGCAGGCACTTCCCGAACACGACCCGTCAGGGCGACCCAGCTGGCCGAGCACCCGGCGCGGCCTGTCGGTGATGACCGCCTCGACACCGAGCCGCCTGCAGAGTTCCACATCCCCGGGGCGGTCCACGGCCCAGACGTGAACGCCGATGCCGCGGGCCCGCAGCCGCCCGACGAGGTCCGGGCGAGCCCGCACGAGGTCGATGCTCGGACCGGCGATCTGCACGCCGGGCGGCAGGTTCACGCCCCCGCGCAGCCGCGGCGGCCGTTCCAGCAGGAACACCGCGGGAACCGCGGGCGCCAGCTGGCGCATCCGCCGCAGCGACAGCCGCGAGAAGCTCATCACGCGCACCGGCGAGGGGTGGGCGGGAGACGGCCGCGCCCAGCCGAACCGGTCCAGCAGCTCGACCAGACGCCGCTCCACAAGCCCCGCGTAGCGGGTCGGGTGCTTGGTCTCGATGGCCACCTCGAGGCGCCGGCCCGCGTCGGCGACGAGCTCGAGGAGGCGCGCGAGCGTGAGGACGCCGCCGCGGTCTTCGTCCCGGTCGGGTTCGCCGAGCCGCAGCGTGGAGACCAGCCCGTCGCCGCGCCCTGCCGCCCGCAGACCGTCGATCCGCCGATCGTGCACGCAGATGGGGACGCCGTCGGCGGTGAGGCGCACATCACATTCCACGGCGTCGACGCCGTCGGCGATGGCTCTCTCGTAGGCCTCGAACGTGTGCTCCGCCACACCGTCCGCCGCGCCCCTGTGGGCGACGACCTGGACGGCGGCGGGCATGGCCGTGCAGGGCTGCACGCTCGTCAGGCTGACGGGTTCTTGCGATGCGCTGGGGACGGCGGCGTTTCGGGCAGGTGAACGGTGAGCGGCGACCGTGGTTGACCGAGGCGAGGCTCGTCACGTGCTCGTTCGGGGAGAGCGCGCTGGCCGGCTGCGTGCCCGGGCTGCTCCCCCTGGAGGCTCGCGGAACCTGAACGGAACCTGACGCGGTGGAGGCTCGTTGGGCAAGGCATGCATGCACTCAACTGCCCCAAGTGCCACGGCCCGATGCGCGCCTACGAGCGCAACCGGGTGACCATCGACCAGTGCACCGACTGCCGCGGCGTCTTCCTCGACCGGGGTGAGCTGGAACGGCTCGTCGACGCGGACCTGTCGTGGCAGCGTGAGCAGCCCTGGGTCAACCGCCGGGAGTACGACGACTACTACGGCGGCCATGGGTCCCATGGGTCCCATGGGTCGCACGGGTCCGGTCACCCGAAGCGCCGCAAGAGCTTCCTCGAGCAACTCCTCGACTGAGCGAGCCCCGGGACGCTCTCTACGAGTCTCTAGCACCATGGCTAGATCGCCGTAGAAAACGGTATCAGGGTCGCGTGGAACGTCGCTCAGATCGGCTGGTCACGGAGGAACTGCCCAAAATGCGGCACCGTGAACGCGATCGACCCGCGCTCCGCGCTGTAGATCAGACCCTTCTTGATGAGGCCGTCGCGCGCCGGCGACAGGCTTGACGGCTGCCGCCCCAGGGCTTTCGCGACGTCGGCTGTCGCCACCGGGCCGTCGCCAAGCGACGCCATCATGCGCATATAGTCGCGCTCGGCCGGCGTCGCCCGCTCGTACCGGCTGCCGAAGAACCCCACGGCCAGCTCTGCCTCGGCGTCCGGCGCCGACACCCGGACGTCGTCGGAGGTGATGGGGTTCTGCGGCGCGACGTCCCAGGCCACCTTGCCGTAGGCCTGGACGAAGTACGGGTAGCCGTCGGACTCCTCGTAGAGCGCGTCGAGCGCGCCGGGGGTGAAGTCCACACCCTCCGAGCGTGCGGGCGCGGCGAGGGCGTGGTCCGCCGAGCCCCGGTCCAGGCGATCGATCCGGACGTAGCGGAAGAGCCGTTCGGAGTAGCTCCTGCAGGACGACAGCAGGGTCGGCAGGTGGGGCAGGCCGGCTCCGACGACGATGAGCGGCGCCATCTGCTGGCTCAGCTCGTGGCATGCGGTGCACAGCGCCGAGACGTCCTCGGGGCGGACGTCCTGCATCTCGTCGACGAACAGCGCCATGCCCACCCCGAGATCGGTGGCCACCGACGCGGCGTCCACGAACAGCTCGGTCAGGTCGATCTCGATGTCGCCGGAGTCCGCGCGCCCACGTGCGGCGGGCACATCGATGCCCGGCTGCCAGCGACCGGCGACCTTCGGCGTCGCGGGGTCGCGCAGCGCGAAAGCCTTGAGCACCCCGAGAAACGCCTCGATGCGGTCGGGATCGCGATGGCGCGGCGCGACCTCCCGGATCGCCAGGTGCAACGCGCTCGCGACCGGGCGGCGCAGTGGCTGCTCGGGGCGCGCCTCGATCTTGCCCGTCCCCCACAGCCGCTGGATCGCCTGCGAACGCATCGCGTTGAGCAGCACCGTCTTGCCGACGCCGCGCAGCCCCGTGAGCACCAGGCTGCGCTCCGGGCGGCCCCGCGCCACCCGCTCGAGCACGACCTCGAACTGCCGCATCTCGCGGTCCCGCCCGGCGAGCTCAGGCGGGCGCTGGCCCGCACCTGGTGCGTACGGGTTACGTACCGGGTCCACGACCACACTCTATGTGGCTGTATTGCATGGACGCTAGATAGACCTAGATGTAGCGAGAGATCCACACCGGCCCACCCCACAGCCGGGCCCACCGCTCATGCGACCTCGGGAGCCCGCCCGGTCTCGGTCACCATCGGGCGCCCCGCGGCCGCCCATCGCGCCATGCCTCCGGCCACGTTGACTGCCTCGCGTCCCTGCGCGCCGAGAAACCACGCCGCCCGCTCAGAGCGCCCGCCCGAACGGCACACCACGTGCACCATCCGGTCCGAGGGCACCTCCGACACCCGCTCCGACAACTCACCCAGCGGGATGTGCTGGGCACCTTCGACGTGGCCTGCCAACCATTCGTAGGGCTCGCGGACATCGAGGACGTGCGCCCCCTCGGGCACCGACGAAGCCCCGACGGAGGGCACCGGCTGCTGGCGGGGGGACATCGACCACTCCATGACCAGCCCACCCTAGGGCGTGTCTCGTCGACGACTCTGCTCTGCCAGCGTACGGCCCGCCCCGCGCTGCACCGGCGGGCCCGGCGTGGCGCCGTACGCTGGCCGCGTGAGACTGCCTGTCTTCGGCGCGCACGGCGACCGACTCCTACGCCAGGGCCGGTGGGCCGAGCGACTCCGCGCGGAGGGAGCGGAACCCGATCCGCGGTTCACCCTGGCCAACGAGCGGACCTTCCTCGCCTGGGTCCGGACGTCGCTGGCCCTGATGGCGGCGGGGATCGGCCTGGAGGCATTCGTCCCCCCGCTAGCCTTGCCGGGCCTGCGTCAGCTGGTCGCCTCTCTCGTGGTGCTGCTCGGCGTCGCGCTGAGCGCGTCGGCGTTCGGCCGCTGGTTCCGGACGGAGGCGGCGCTGCGCCGCGGCGATCCGGTGCCCGCACCCCGGCTCGCGCCCGTACTGTCCTACGGCGTGGCCGTCATCGCGATCGCCGCGCTCGTCGCCGTCCTGCTCGGCCGGCGATGAAGGGACCGGTACGCCGCCCCAGGGAGCCCGGGCCCGACCTCGACGAGCAGGGACTACAGAGCGAGCGTACGTCGCTGGCGTGGGTGCGCACCGCGCTGGCCCTGGGCGTGGCCGCGCTGCTCGGAGCCCGCCTGGCGCACGAGCGCGCCCCGCTCGCAGCCGTGGTCGTGGCACTCCTGGGGCTCGCCGGCGCCATGCTCCTGATGGGCCTGTCCGAGAGATCCGTACCAGGGCTCGACGGGGATGCCGATGCCAGAGCCGATGCCAGTGCGGATGCCGATGCCGAGCATGGGCCCTCCTTGTGGCGGCTCCTGGTGCTCTGCGGATGCGTCATGGTGTTCGGTGCGGCGGCGCTCGTCCTGATCGCGCTCCCCGGCCGGTGACAAGGTCCGGATCGACGCGGAACCTCCGTACGCCGGCCCGCGTCACAACAGCATGAGAAGGACAGCACCGCTTGTGGTGGCGCTCGCGGGGCTTGCCCTGGTGGCGGGCTGCGGCGAAGGAGGACAGCAGAGCGTGACGACCAGCGACTCGGAGCTGACCATCACAGTCAGAGCCGACAAGAACGCCGAACCGCGGACCTGGACCCTCCGCTGCGACCCGCCGGGCGGCGATCATCCAGAGCCGGCGGCCGCGTGCCGCGCGCTGGAACGCGTGAGGGACCCCTTCGCCCCCGTGCCGCCCGACGCACGGTGCACCCTCATCTACGGTGGGCCCCAGACCGCCACCATCACAGGCTCGTGGCAGGGACGGCACGTCGAGGCCGGCTACGACCGCACCGACGGGTGCGAGATCAACCGCTGGAACGCCATCGCTCCGGTACTCGAGCCCGGGGCATAGGCCTGAGCCCCGGCCCGCGACGCTGGGCGTCGCGGGCTACTTCAGGAGCTTCGACAGCCTGCGGTCGGCCAGCGGCTGACCGCCCGTCTGGCAGGTGGGGCAGTACTGGAGCGAGGAGTCGGCGAAGGACACCTCGCGGACGGTGTCACCGCAGACCGGGCAGGCCTCGCCGGTGCGGCCGTGCACCCGGAGCCCCGCCCGCTTGCCGGCCTTCAGCTCACCCGCGGCGACCCCGCGGGACCGCTCGACCGCATCGTGCAGCGTCCCGACCGCCGCGTGGTAGAGCGCGGCCACCTCGCCGTCCCCGAGCCGGCCCGCGACCTTGAACGGGGACAGCCGCGCCGCGTGAAGGATCTCGTCGGAGTACGCGTTGCCGATGCCCGCGATCACCGTCTGGTCCCGGAGCAGACCCTTGATCTGCTGGCGGCTGCCCGTGAGCAGGCCCGCGAACACCGCCAGGGTGAAGCGCGCGTCGAACGGATCGATGCCGAGCCGGGCCACGCCGGGGATCTCCCGGGGATCGCGCACGCAGTACACCGCGAGGCGCTTCTGGGTGCCCGCCTCCGTCACGTCGAAGCCGCTGTCCGCGCCGGCCGCGGCAGGGTTCGCGGCACCGTCCGCGGCGGGGCCCTGCGGGGACACCAGGTGCACGCGCAGCGCCAGCGG
>JBOHCZ010000019.1:0-5892 GCA_050699195.1 Streptomycetales bacterium | reverse complement strand
GCCGGACGCTGCCTCGGGGTCGTCCGGGACGGGCAGCAGCGGCGTGCGCTGCTCTCGGCCGGCCTCGCCGACCAGGTGGTCGTCGCCGACGCCCGCGATCCGGTGGGGCTCTCCGAGGCCGTCGTGGCGGCCGGCGGGCCCGCGGATGTCACGGTCGTCTGCGTCGACGTACCGGGCTGCGAGGGCGCCGCCATCCTCGCGACGGCCCAGGGCGGCACCGTCGTCTTCTTCTCCATGGCGACCTCGTTCCCGGCCGCCGCCCTCGCCGCGGAGGGGCTCGCCGCCGACGTGACCATGATCATCGGCAGCGGCTACCTGCCGGACCACGCCGACTACGCGGTCGACCTGCTGCGCAGCGAGGCCGGCGTCCGCCGGCTGTACGACGCCCGGCACGGGCTGAGCGGCACCGACGGGTGACGGGATGCGGGCGGAAGGTCGAAGATGTGCCCCGACAGTCGTGAGAGGAGATCTCGATGCCCGGTGTCGTGGACCTGGTGCGTGGGCGTGACCCTGAGCAGCGACAGGCGAAGATCGTCGAAGTGCTCGTGAACGCGTTCGCCCGTCTGATGGCCGCCGACCCGGCCGCCTTCCGCCGCAGGTTCCGCAAGATGGCCGCCGACCCCTTCGCCTTCTACCGGGGAAGCACCTGCCTGTTCTACGCGGACATGGCCCGGGATGACGACCCGTGGGCCGACGACCGCACCAGCCGGGTGTGGATCCACGGAGACCTGCACGCCGAGAACTTCGGAACCTACATGGACGCCGAAGGCGTGCTCGTGTTCGACGTCAACGACTTCGACGAGGCCTACCTCGGTCATTTCACCTGGGACATCAAACGGCTCGCCGCGAGTGTCGCCCTGCTGTCCTGGACCAAGGCGATTTCCGACCCCGACATCGACCGCCTCATCGAGACCTACGTGAGCGCCTACGTCGAGCAGGTCAGCTATTTCGCCGAAAGCGACCGCGACCACGCCTTCTCGCTGCGCCTGGAAACCACCACAGGACCCATCCACGAGGTGCTGCAGCAGGCCCGCCGGTCGACGCGCGTCGGGCTGCTCGACGCCATCACCGTCATCGAAGGCTACGAGCGGCGATTCGCCGAGCGCCCGGGAGTCCGACGGCTCGGGGACGCGGAGCGAACGGCCGTCGAGGGGGCGTTCGCCCGCTACCTGGACACCATCCCCGCGGGCAAGCGGTTCAACAGCCTGACCTACCGTGTCAAGGACGTCGTCGGGCGCAGCGGCTTCGGCATCGGCTCGGCGGGGCTGCCTGCCTTCAACATCCTCGTCGAGGGCCGCACCCAGGCGCTGGAAAACGATGTGGTGCTTTCGATGAAGCAGGGCAACGTCGCGGCGCCCAGCCGCATCGTCGACGACGCGGACATCCGTGACTACTTCCAGCACCACGGCCACCGCACGGCGGTGTCCCAGCGGGCGCTTCAGGCGCACGCCGACCCCTGGCTCGGCCACACCGACATGGCCGCGCCCGAGACGGCTTCGAATGCGCAGCCGCAGCAGGCCGGATTCGTCGTGGGCGAGCTCTCGCCCTATACCGCCGATTTGGGCTGGTCCGCACTCACCGAGCCGTGGGAGATGGCACCCGTACTCGACCTGCTCGGCCGGGCCACCGCCAAGATCCACTGCGTGTCCGACGAGGACTCCGACCACGACCTCGTCGAGTTCCAGACCGAGGACGCCATCGCCGCGTCGATCGAGGCCAACGGCGGGGAGGCCGCCCTCGTACGTGCGATGGTGGAGTTCGGCGTCGCTTACGCCCAGGTGGCCCGCGACGACCACCGGCTGTTCGTCGACGCCTTCCGCAACGGCCAGATTCCCGGCGTGGAGTCGTCCGCGCGAGCGCACGCGTGAAGGGAGGACCCGCCATGAGCCGGGCCCGCAAGCTCGACAGCAAGCTTGCCCTTGATCCGGATGTCGTCGCGACAGCCCGACGGCTGGCCCGTAGGGCGGCACGCCCCGTCGTGCGGATGGCCCGCACCCACACCAGCGTGTCGATCGAGCGGGCCGTGCTCCGGCTCGCCGGGCTCGCGGGCGCGGACGAGGCGGGCATGCCCTGGGTCAACCGCCTCACCGATGCGGTGCGCGCCGACGTCGGACTCCAGGCGGGCGTCGCACTGCCGGTGTGGGACGCCCTGCTCGCCGGCGGGCACGCCGACCTGGCCGAGCTCGCAGGCAAGGCCGCGACCGGCGGGGTGCGCTTCCGGCTCCCGGAGGGGCGGGACGCCCAGCGGGCCCGCCGGGCCGCACACCGTGACGTCGCCCGCGGGATCGCGGTGCTCGACCGGCGCCGCAGGGAGCGGGAGCGCCTGATCGCCCGCACCGGCGACCCCGAGAAACCGTGGGTGTACCTCATCGTCGCCACCGGCGACATCTACGAGGACATCCCGCAGGCGCAGGCCGCCGCCCGCGCGGGGGCCGACGTGATCGCCGTGATCCGCTCGACCGGCCAGTCGCTGCTCGACTTCGTGCCCGAGGGCGCCACCCGGGAGGGCTACGCTGGCACGTACGCGACGCAGCAGAACTTCCGGCTGATGCGGTCGGCCCTCGACGAGGTGTCGGCGGAGCTCGGCCGCTACGTCCGGCTCACGAACTACGCCTCCGGCCTTTGCATGCCCGAGATCGCGGCGCTCGCCGGGCTCGAACGCCTCGACATGATGCTCAACGACTGCATGTACGGCATCATCTTCCGCGACATCAACCCCCGCCGTACGTTCATCGACCAGCACTTCTCCCGCCAGGTGCACGCCCGCGCCGGCATCATCATCAACACCGGCGAGGACAACTACCTCACGACGGCCGACGCCGTCGAGGAGGCGCACACCGTCGTCGTGTCCCAGCTGCTCAACGAGCACTTCGGCAAGGAGGCGGGCCTCGAGGACTGGCAGCTGGGCATCGGGCACGCGTTCGAGATCGACCCGCAGATCCCGGACTCCTTCCGCATGGAGCTCGCGCACGCGCAGCTGGTCCGCGAGCTGTTCCCGGACGCGACGCTGAAGTACATGCCCCCGACCAAGCACATGACGGGCAACGTGTTCTTCGGCCACCTCCTCGACGCGTTCTTCAACCTCGCCGCGGTCACCACGGGGCAGGCCATCATCCTGGTCGGCATGATGACCGAGGGCATCCACACGCCGTGGCTGTCCGACCGCGACCTGGCACTGGAGAACGTGACCTACGTCAAGAACGCGGCGGGCCGCCTGCACGAGGACTTCTTGCCGAGCCCCGACGGGTTCGTCGCCACCCGGGCACGTCGGGTGCTCTCCGAGGCGGTGGAGCTGCTCGCCGAGATCTGTGACGACGGCCTGCTCGCCGCCATCGCCGACGGGACGTTCGGGATCACCAAGCGCCCACCCGACGGCGGCAAAGGACTGGACGGCGTCGTGCCGCTCGCCCCCGGCTATGTCAACCCGGCGGCCGAGATCCTCCAGGAGGGCAGCCGATGACCCCCAACACCCCCAACACCGCCGCGGACCCCGGGCCGCGGGCGGGTACCGCCGGCCGGGACAGGCGGCTGATCCGCCCCTACGGCGACACCACAGGCGACGGCCGGCTGCAGCTGTCCTTCACGCTGCCGCTGCCTTCGGGCAAGCGGGCCGAGGGAGCCGCCCTCCAACTCGCCGCCAAGATGGGGCTGAGCCCGGCCAGCGTCGTGCACGCCAAGGCGATGGGGCCCGACTTCACGTTCTTCGTCGTCTACGGGCAGGTGAGCCACCTCGTGGACCCGGCGGCCGTCGAGGTCGAGGAGCGTAGCTACCCGCTGTTCACGGCCAAGGACGTCAACCTGCGCATCAGGTCGGGTCTCGGCCGCAAGCTCGTGGTGCTCGGGGCCTGCATCGGCACCGACGCCCACACCGTCGGCATCGACGCGATCCTCAACGTCAAGGGGTTCGCGGGCGAGAAAGGCCTGGAGTACTACCGCGAGATGCGGGTCGTGAACCTCGGCGCCCAGGTCACCGTTGACGACCTGGTGGTGCGCGCACGCGCCGAGCATGCCGACGCCGTACTGATCTCCCAGGTCGTGACCCAGCGTGACGCTCACCTGCGCAACACCACAGAGCTGGCCGCAGCGCTACGGGCGGCCTTCGACGCGCGCTCCCGCCCGCTCGTGGTGGCGGGAGGCCCGCGGTTCGACACGGTCAGCGCGGCCGAGCTCGGCGTCGACAAGATCTTCGGCCGCGGCACCACACCGGGCGAGGTCGCCAGCTACCTGGTGCACGCCCTGGCGCTGAACCACCCGAGGACAGCCGGAAAGGGACAGCACCGATGAGCTCCGACCCCCGCCTGGGAACGGCCGTGACGCACCGCCGCTACGTTCCGCACGCGCACGCCCACTACGGCGGCGGCCTGGTCGACGGCGCTTACCTGCTCGGCCTTTTCGGGGACGCCGCCACCGAGCTGTGCACCATCACCGACGGGGACGAGGGGCTGTTCGCCTCCTACGACGACGTGCAGTTCCTCGCCCCGGTACAGGGAGGCGACGTGGTCGAGGTGGCCGCCACGCTGACGCGCACAGGGCGGCGCAGCCGGCGGATGACCTTCGAGGCCCGGGTGACCTCCCGGGCGCGGCCGGACGTGGGGCTCTCCGCCGCTGCCGTGCTCGACCCCCCGATCGTCGCGGTCACCGCCTCCGGCACGGTGGTCGTCCCCAGCGGCACCCCGGCCGTCAGCGCCGCGTCACCGTCGCGACTGAATGGGTGAAGATCACCCGCTGTGACGAGCACGCGACCAGCGGTGCACCGGGTGCGGGGCAAGTCGGCAACCCCTCGCTGACGAGGAGCTTTCAGCTGTCGCCCCAGGTGGCCCCGCTATTGACATCCCCAACAGGGCGCCCAGTAGCTTGCCCGTAGTCCACCATTGGACGACCGGCTGGGATGTGTTCCGCCGGCACTCGCCTGCGGCTGGTTCAGGGGTGGAGGCGCGCTACCGCCCGGGTGCCAGGTCCAGTGTCAGCTGGTGAGTGGCGTCGAGGGTGTCCCGGCCGGGAGGGTGCGACCCGGGAGGGGCCCGTGCGTCCAGTAGACAACGACCGCCGATCCCGCAGCCAGCGGGGCGGGGTCGGTCCGAAGGGCGCGCTGGGCCCTGTCCCGGGTGCCCGCACGGCCCGCACAGAGCCGGTCGTGCGGGCACCGGGTGGGTCGGGCGGCGGGGCAGAAATCCCGTCCGGACCAGCCAGGACCGGCACCCATCGACGGCCGGCGTCGTTGTACGGTCACGGTGCGGGCTCTCGGCCAACGTGAGGCCCGCCGGGCGCAACGGAAGGCGGTGCCGGTGCTGGTTCGCGCGGCCGGGGCTGACCGCGTGCAGTCGCGCCGCCGCACCCCACCCCTGCCGGGCCTGCTGCCCACCGGCACGGTCGCGGGTGGGCTGTGGATGGTGCTGCTGGCGACCGGGTCCGGGCTGCTGCTCGCCGCGGCCTTCCCGCCCTACGGGTGGTGGCCTGCGGCGCCGGTGGCGGTGGCCGGCCTCACGCTGGCCTGCCTCGGCGCCCCCGCCCGCAGCGGGGCGGCCCGCGGCCTGGTGTTCGGGATGGCGTTCTTCCTGGCGCTGCTCGGCTGGGTGCGCGTCATCGGCGTGGACGCCTGGGTCGGCCTGGCCTTGCTGGAGTCGCTGTTCGCCGTTGTGCTGGGCGCCGGGCTGTCAGTGGTCTCCCGCGGCGGTGGCTGGCCGCTGTGGAGCGCGTGCCTGTGGGTGGGTGGCGAGCTGCTGCGGGCCCGGCTCCCACTCGGCGGCATGCCGTGGGGGCGGCTGGCGTTCTCGCAGGCCGACACCCCGTTCACGCCCTACGCGGCGCTGGGCGGGGCGCCGCTCGTCACGTTCGCGGTCGCCCTGGCAGGCACCTTGCTCGCCTGCGCGCTGGCCGGTAGCCGTGCACGCG
>JBOHCZ010000018.1:0-10985 GCA_050699195.1 Streptomycetales bacterium | reverse complement strand
GAGGCGGGCAAGCGCGTGGGGGCCGCCCGCGCGGCGGTCCGCGACGCGGTCGAACGCCGCCAGAGCGAGCTCGTGGCCGACCGCGACGCGCGGGTCCTCGAGGAGGAGGCGGTCGACGTCACGCTGCCGTGGGACCGGCAGCCGCGCGGTGCCCGCCACCCGCTGACGACGATCCAGGAGCACCTCGCGGACGTGTTCGTCGCCATGGGCTACGAGGTGGCCGAGGGCCCCGAGGTCGAGGCCGAATGGCTGAACTTCGACGCCCTCAACATCCCGCCCGACCACCCGGCTCGCACGATGATGGACACCTTCTTCGTGGCGCCGCCCGAGCGCGGGCTCGTGCTGCGCACGCACACCTCGCCCGTGCAGATACGCGCCCTGCTCGAGCGGACGCTGCCGGTCTACGTCGTGTGCCCCGGCAGGACGTTCCGCACCGACGAGCTGGACGCCACCCACACCCCCGTGTTCCACCAGATCGAGGGCCTCGCGGTCGACGAGGGCATCACGATGGCGCACCTGCGCGGCACCCTGGAACACCTGGCGCACGTGCTGTTCGGCGCCGACATCGCGACCCGCTGGCGGCCGTCGTACTTCCCGTTCACCGAACCCTCGGCCGAGTTCGACCTGCAGTGCTTCGTCTGCCGGGGCGCCTCTGTGGGTGATCCCGGCAACGCCTGCCGCACGTGCAGGTCGGAGGGTTGGATCGAGTGGGGAGGCTGCGGCATGGTCAACCCGCGGGTGCTCGTCGCCTGCGGCGTCGACCCGAAGCGCTACAGCGGGTTCGCCTTCGGCATGGGCATCGAACGGACGCTGATGTTCCGGCACGGCGTGGCGGACATGCGCGACATGGTGGAGGGCGACGTGCGGTTCGCCCTGCCGTTCGGGATGGAGGTCTGATGCGGGTCCCGCTGTCGTGGCTGCGGGAGTACGTCGAGCTGCCCGCGGGTGAGAGCGGGCGGGCGGTCGCGGCGCGGCTGATCAGGGCCGGGCTCGAGGTCGAGACCCTCGAAGAGCTCGGCGCCGACGTGTCAGGACCGCTCGTCGTGGGCGAGGTCCTCGAGATCGAGCAGCTGACGGGCCACCGCAAGCCGATCCGCTGGGTCCAGGTGCGCACCGGCCCCGAGGCCGGGCCCCGGGGGGTGATCTGCGGCGCCGCGAACTTCGGCGTCGGCGACAAGGTCGTCGTCGCGGTCCCTGGGGCGGTGCTCCCCGGCGGGTTCGAGATCACCGCCCGCAAGACCTACGGCCATGTCTCGGACGGGATGATCTGCTCGGAGCGCGAGCTCGGGCTCGGTGACGACCACACCGGGATCATCGTCCTCCCGCCGGATTGCGAACCCGGCGTCGACGCGGTCGAGCTGCTCGGCCTGCGCGACGAGGTCCTCGACATCGCCGTGTCGCCCGATCGCGGGTACTGCCTGTCGGTGCGGGGGGTCGCCCGTGAGACGGCGACCGCCTACGGCGTCGCGTTCCAGGACCCCGCCGAGATGGCCGCCGGCGCACCGGCCGGGGAGGGCCACCCCACCGCGGTCGACGACCCCACGGCCTGCGACCGGTTCGTACTGTGCACGGTCTCCGGGCTCGACCCGTCGCGGCCCACACCGCTGCGGATGGCTCGTCGCCTGCAGATGGCCGGCATGCGCCCGGTGTCGCTGGCCGTGGACGTCACCAACTACCTGATGCTCGAGCTCGGCCAGCCGCTGCACGCCTTCGACCGCAAGAAGCTCGACGGGCCGGTCGTCGTACGGCGCGGCCGCCCGGGGGAACGTCTGGAGACCCTCGACCACGTGGTGCGCGAGCTCGGCGCCGAGGACATCCTCATCACCGACGCCACCGGCCCCATCTCCCTCGCCGGCACCATGGGCGGGGTGCACACCGAGATCGACGACGGCTCGACCGATCTCGTGATCGAGGCGGCGCACTTCCCCGCGGTGGGCACGGCGCGGATGTCGCGGACGCACCGCCTCTCGAGCGAGGCTTCCCGCAGGTTCGAACGGGGCGTCGACCCCGAGCTTCCGCCCCGCGCCGCCGCACGGGCGGCGGCGCTGCTCGCCGAGTTGGGCGGCGGCATCGCCGCGGGGTGCTCGGATGTCGACCTTCCCCGGCAGCCGACCGTCATCACCATGGCCGCCGATTTCCCGAGTCGCGTCGCAGGTACCGGGTATGGGCGTGAGGTGACGCTGCGGCGCCTCTCCCAGATCGGGTGCGCCGTGGCGGCAGACGGTGGTCTGCTCACCGTCACGCCCCCCTCCTGGCGCCCCGACCTGACCGACCCCAGCGACCTCGCAGAAGAGGTGATCCGACTCGAGGGGTACGAGAACCTGCCCTCGCGGCTCCCGGCGGCGCACGCAGGTCGCGGCTACACACCGGGGCAGCGGCTGCGGCGCCGCGTCGGGCAGGTGCTCGCCGCGGCGGGCTACGTCGAGGCGCTCAGCTATCCCTTCGTCGGCGAGCAGGCACTGGACGATCTCGGGCTCGAACCCGGCGACGACCGCCGGCGCACGGTACGGCTGGCGAACCCGCTCTCGGACGAGGAGCCCGCGCTGCGCACCACCCTCCTGCTCGGGCTGTTCGCGGCGCTGCGACGCAACATCGGGCGGGGGAACCAGGACGTCGCGCTGTTCGAGATGGGCCTGGTGTACCTGCCCGGGCCGGGCGACCCGCCGCCGGCTCCTCGCCTCGCGGTCGACCGCAGGCCCGACGACGACGAGGCGGCGGCGCTGGACGCCGCGCTGCCCGGTCAGCCCCGGCACGTGGCGGTGGTGCTCGCGGGCAGCCGGGAGCGCGCCGGCTGGTGGGGCCCCGGCCGTCAGGTGTGCTGGGCGGACGCGGTGGAGGCCGCGCGGGTCGTGGCCCGCGCCGCCCGCGTCGACCTCCAGGTACGCGGCGAGGCGTACCCGCCCTGGCACCCGGGCCGCTGCGCCGCGTTGACGGTCGGCGGGCGCGTCGTCGGCCATGCCGGCGAGCTCCACCCCAGGGTCGTGGGGGCCTTCGGGCTGCCCGCGCGTACCTGTGCCATGGAGCTCGACCTGGACCAGCTCGCGCAGGATGCGGAAGACCTCGTGCCCGCTCCGGAGATCTCCACCTACCCCGTCGCGACCCAGGACGTCGCCCTGGTGGTCGCCGACGAGGTCCCCGTCGCCGCCGTGGATGAGGCGCTCCGCGAGGGCGCGGGAGATCTGCTCGAGTCGGTGCGGCTGTTCGACGTCTACACCGGTGAGCAGGCCGGCCCGGGCCGGCGCTCCCTGGCCTTCACGCTGCGGTTCCGGGCCGCCGACCGGACCCTGACCGTCGAGGAGACGACGACCGCGCGCGATGCGGCCGTACGGGAAGCGACCCGCCGCACCGGCGCGGTGCAGCGGGCGGGTTGAGGGAAACGAATGGGGGAGCCGGTGGAGCAGCTCAGCGGTCAGGTCGCCCTGATCACCGGGGCGGGCAGGGGCATCGGACGGGCGCTTGCCGTCGGCCTCGCCCGGGCCGGCATGAACGTCGGCCTGGTCGGGCGCACGCGGGCCACGCTCGACGACGCCCTCCGGGCCTGTGCTCTGGCGGGCGCCAAAGCGGTCGCGGTGCCGGCCGACGTCACGCGGCGCGACGGCGTGCGCGCCGCCGTGAGCACCGTCGAACGCGATCTCGGCCCGATCGACCTGCTCGTCAACAGCGCAGGGCGCGTCGACCCGGCCGAGGTTCCGGCGTGGGAGGCCGACCCCGATGCCTGGTGGCGGGTGGTCGAGGTCAACCTGCGGGGGCCGTTCCTGCTCTGTCAGTCGGTGCTGCCCGGCATGGTGTCCCGCGGCAGGGGGCGGCTGGTGAACCTGAACAGCGGCATGGGCACCCGCCCGGTGCCCCCCTACTCGGCCTACTCGGTGTCCAAGGGCGCGCTGATGCACCTCTCGGACAACCTCGCGGAGCCGCTGGCCCAGCACGGGGTAGGGGTCTTCGACCTCAGCCCTGGCACCGTGCTGACGGACATGACCGCCTCGATGCCGATGCTCCGTGACCGGGATGCTGCCTGGATTCCGGCCGACCGTGTCGTCGATGCCGTCGTGACGATCGCCGAAGGCCGGCTCGACCCGCTCTCCGGGCGGTTCATCCACATCGCGCACGACGATCTCGAGACGCTGCTCGCGCGGGCCGCGCAGATCACGGCCAGCGACGCCCGCACGCTGCGGCTGCGCCCGTACGGCCCGGACGACCCGCTCGGCTGACTTCCCAGATTTGCATAGAAATACCGGTAACCGCATACTGATGCTCATGGGAATGCGTGCGGCGGTCGCGGGCGCCAGCGGCTACGTCGGGGGAGAGCTGATCCGCCTGCTCCACGGCCATCCGGAGTTCGAAGTCGGCGCGCTGACCGCGGGGGAGAGCGCGGGCAGCCGCCTGGGGGATCATCACGCTCACCTCGCTGGCCTTGCTGACCTCGCCGACCGGGAGCTGGCGGCCACCACCGCCCAGGCCGTCACCGGCCATGACGTCGTGTTCCTCGCCCTGCCGCACGGCGCGTCCGCGCCGCTCGCCGGGCTGCTCCCAGAGGGGCTTCTGGTCGTCGACTGCGGCGCCGATTTCCGGCTCACCGACCCATCCGCGTGGCAGCGCTACTACGGCGGGTCGCACCCGGGGAGCTGGCCGTACGGCCTCCCGGAGCTCCCGGGACAGCGGGAGAAGCTGCGCGGGGCCCGCCGCATCGCGGTGCCCGGTTGCTACCCGGTCGCGGCCTCCCTCGCGCTCGCCCCGGCGTTCGCCGCGGGCCTGGTCGAACCGGACGTGGTGGTCGTCGCGGCATCCGGCACCTCAGGCGCTGGCCGCGCGCCCAGGCCCCACCTGCTCGGCAGCGAGGTGATGGGCGCGATGACGGCGTACGGCGTCGGAGGCGTGCACCGTCACACGCCCGAGATCGCGCAGAACCTCTCCGCGGCGGCCGGCGGGCCGGTCACCGTGTCCTTCACGCCCACGCTCGCGCCGATGCCGCGCGGCATCCTCGCGACCTGTACGGCACGGGCCCGTCCCGGCCTCACCTTCACGGCGTTGCGGGCCGCCTACCAGGCCGCCTACTCCGCGGAGCCCTTCACCGTACTGCTGCCGGAGGGCAGGTGGCCGAGTACCGGCGGGACGCTCGGGAGCAACGTCGTCCAGATCCAGGTCACCCTCGACGACGGCGCGGACCGGGTGGTCGCGATCGCCGCCGAGGACAATCTCACCAAGGGCGCGGCGGGGTCGGCCGTACAGTGTGCGAACCTCGCGCTCGGGCTGCCCGAGGACGCGGGCCTCCCCACGGTCGGGATCGCCCCGTGAGCGTCACCGCGGCGAAGGGTTTCCGGGCCTCGGGCATCACCGCGGGCTTGAAGCACAGCGGCGCCCCCGACCTGGCGCTCGTCGTCAACGACGGCCCATCCCGGGCGGCGGCCGGGGTCTTCACCGCCAACCGCGTCAAGGCCGCCCCGGTCCTGTGGTCACAGCAGGTGCTTGCCGCGGCCGAGGTGACCGCTGTGGTGCTCAACTCCGGCGGCGCGAACGCCTGCACGGGACAAGCCGGGTTCCAGGACACCCACGCAACGGCGGAGCGGGTCGCCGAGGTGCTCGGCCACTCCGCGGCCGAGGTTGCGGTGTGCTCGACCGGCCTGATCGGGGTCCGGCTGCCGATGGAACGGCTGCTGCCCGGCATCGAAGCGGCGGCGGGCGCCCTCTCGCCGGAGGGCGGCGCAGCGGCGGCCCAGGCCATCCTCACCACCGACACGGTGACCAAGGCGGCGGTGGTGGAGGGACCGGGTTACACCGTCGGCGGTATGGCGAAGGGCGCCGGGATGCTGGCACCAGCCCTCGCGACGATGCTCGTCGTGATCACCACGGACGCGGATGTGCCCGCAGGCGACCTCGACCGCGCGCTGCGCGAGGCGAGCCGCCGTACCTTCGAGCGGATCGACTCGGACGGCTGCCTGTCGACCAACGACACCGTGCTGCTCCTGGCCAGCGGCGCCTCCGGCGTCACGCCGGCCTACGACGACCTCGCCCGGTCCGTCCACGAGGTGTGCGCCGATCTCGCCCGCCAGCTCGTCGGCGATGCCGAAGGCGCGACGAAGGACGTCCGCATCGACGTCGATCGGGCCGCCACCGAGGCGGACGCCGTCGAGGCCGGGCGCGCGGTCGCGCGCAGCAACCTGCTCAAGTGCGCGATCCACGGCGGGGACCCGAACTGGGGACGAGTGCTCGCGGCCCTCGGGACGACCTCGGCGGAGTTCGAGCCGGGACGGCTGGCCGTCGCGATGAACGGCGTCTGGGTGTGCCGGGACGGCGCAGCGGGCGAGGACCGCGACAAGGTCGACATGTCCGGGCGCGAGGTGACGATCACGGTGGACCTCGGCGCGGGCGACGCCCATGCCACGGTCTGGACGAACGACCTGACTCCCGGCTACGTCCACGAGAACTCGGCGTACTCGACATGACCCCCGACCCGACACTCGCCCGGAGCCCGGCACCCCGGAACCATGCCGCGCTGCCCAAGGCCCGCACCCTCGTCGAGGCGCTGCCGTGGCTCGAGCGCTTCCACGGCAAGACGGTCGTGGTGAAGTTCGGCGGCAACGCGATGACCGACGAGGGCCTGGCCCAGGCGTTCGCCCAGGATGTGGTGTTCCTGCGCTATGCCGGGCTGCGCCCGGTGGTCGTGCACGGCGGAGGGCCGCAGATCACCGCGCACCTGGACCGGCTGGGCGTCGAGACGCGGTTCTCCGCAGGCCTGCGGGTGACCACCCCGGAGACGATGCACGTCGTCCGGATGGTCCTGGTCGGCCAGGTGCAGCGGGAGATCGTCGGTCTTGTGAACCGCCACGGCCCGTTCGCCGTCGGCCTTTCGGGGGAGGACGCGCACCTGCTGACGGCGGAGCGCCGTACGCCGGTGGTCGACGGTGCACGCGTCGACATCGGGCTCGTGGGCGACGTCGTCGACGTCGCACCAGCCGCCTTGCAGAGCCTGCTCGACGACGGCCGCATCCCGGTGGTGTCCAGCATCGCCCGCGGCGAGGAGGGGCAGGTCTACAACGTCAACGCCGACACGGTGGCGGCGGCGCTGGCCGTGGCGTTGTCGGCGGAGAAGCTCGTGGTCCTCACCGACGTGGAGGGCCTGTACGCCGACTGGCCGGCCTCGGACGAGGTGGTCAGCCGGTTGACGGCGACCGAGCTCGACGTGCTGCTGCCGGGGCTCTCCAGCGGGATGGTCCCGAAGATGGAGGCCTGCCTGCGGGCGGTCAAGGGCGGCGTGTCCGCGGCGCACGTGCTCGACGGGCGGGTGCCCCACGCGCTGCTGCTCGAGGTATTCACGGACGAGGGGATCGGGACGATGGTGGTGCCGTCATGAGTGATCGGTCCGGGACGACACTGGGCAGTGCGCTGCGGGACCGGTGGGACGCCGCCGTGATGGGGACCTACGGCACGCCGGAGCTCGCCCTGGTGCGTGGGGAGGGGTGCCGGGTGTGGGATGCCGACGGCCGGGCGTACCTCGACCTGGTCTCGGGCATCGCCGTCAACGCGCTCGGGCACGCCCACCCCGCCGTCGTCGACGCGGTGACCCGGCAGGTGGCCACACTCGGCCACGTGTCGAACCTCTACATCGCCGAGCCGCCGGTCGTCCTCGCCGAGCGGCTGCTCGGCCGCCTCGACGGCAGCAGGGCGCGGGACGGGCGGGTCTTCTTCTGCAACTCGGGCGCGGAGGCGAACGAGACCGCATTCAAGATCGCCCGCCGCACCGGCAGGCCGGAGATCGTCGCCGCCGAGGGATCCTTCCACGGCCGCACGGTCGCCGCGCTCGCGCTCACCGGACAGCCCGCCAAGCGTGCCCCCTTCGAACCGCTGCCCGGCCCTGTCACCTTCGTGCCCTACGGCGACGCCGGGGCGCTGGAGCGCGTGGTGAGCGACCGTACGGCTGCGGTGTTCCTCGAGCCGGTCCAGGGCGAGGGCGGGGTGGTCCCCGCGCCCGCGGGCTATCTCGAGAGCGCACGCAGCCTCACCGCCGAGGCCGGCGCCCTGCTCGTCCTCGACGAGGTGCAGACCGGCATCGGCCGTACCGGGGCCTGGTTCGCCCATCAGGGCGCCGGCGTCGAGCCCGACGTCGTGACACTGGCCAAGGCGCTGGGCGGGGGGCTGCCGCTGGGTGCGTGCGTCGCCTTCGGGGCGGCCGCGGGCCTGCTCACCGCAGGGCAGCACGCGAGCACCTTCGGCGGCAACCCGGTCGCGTGCGCGGCCGCCCTGGCCGTACTCGACACCATGGCCCAGCACGACCTGCCCGGGCGGGCCAAGGTGCTGGGGGAGCGGCTCGCGTCGGGGGTGGAGGAGCTCGGGCACCCGCTGGTGTCCGGGTGCCGGGGGGCGGGCCTGCTCCGCGCACTGGTGCTGACTCACCCGGTGGCGGCCCAGCTGCAGGAAGCGGCACAGCAGGCGGGGTTCCTCGTCAACGCGGTGGCCCCCGACATCGTCCGGGTCGCCCCGCCGCTCGTCCTGACCGACGCCCAGGCCGGGGAGTTCCTCGCCGCCCTGCCCGCCGTCCTCGACCGGGCGACCCAGGACGCCCCCGACCCGGCCCCGGCCCCGGCCCGGGCCGGCACAGCCCCGACCCGGCCGTGACCACCGAGGAGCCCCAGGAGATGCCCCGTCATCTGCCCGGTCATCTACCCCGTCATCTACTCCGCGACGACGATCTCGACCCCGGCGAGCTCGCGGCCGTCCTCGACATGGCCGACGCGATGAAAGCCGACCGGTTCGCCCGCGCGCCGCTGGCCGGGCCGCGCTCGGTCGCCGTGGTGTTCGAGAAGCCCTCGACGCGTACCCGGGTGTCGTTCGCCGTCGGCATCGCCGAGCTGGGCGGCCACCCGCTCGTCATCGACGCGCGGGAGACCCAGCTAGGGCGCGGCGAACCGATCGAGGACGTGACGCGGGTGCTGGACCGCCAGGTCGCCGCCATCGTGGTGCGGACCTACGGCCAGGACCGTCTCGAGGCGATCGCCGCGGTGAGCCGCGTCCCGGTCGTCAACGCCCTCACCGACCGCTTCCACCCCTGCCAGGTGCTCGCCGACCTGCAGACCGTGCGCGAGCACAAGAAGCACCTCGCGGGGGTCACGCTCACCTTCTTCGGCGACGGCGCCAACAACATGGCCCACTCCTACCTGCTCGGCGGGGCGGCGGCGGGCATGAACATCCGCCTGGCGGCTCCGCAGGGGTACGCCCCGGACCCCGCCGTGCTCGCGCGGGCCGGGGAGATCGCCAGCGGTACCGGGGGCTCGGTCCAGGTGCTCTCCGACCCGCGGGAGGCGGCGGTCGGCACCGACGTGCTGGCGACCGACGTCTGGACCTCGATGGGCATGGAGGTCGAGGCCGACCAGCGGGTGGAGCCGTTCCTGCCCTACACCCTCGACGAGGACAAGGTGTCGCTCGCGAGCGCCGACGCGATCGTGCTGCACTGCCTGCCCGCCCATCGCGGCGAGGAGATCGCGGCTTCGGTGATCGACGGCCCGCACAGCGTGGTGTGGGACGAGGCGGAGAACCGCCTGCACGCGCAGAAGGCGCTGCTGGCATTTCTCCTGGAGGGCGGCCCGCGATGAGACCCGTGACGGGACCTGCGACGGGGACTGCGACGGGGACTGCCGTCCCGCACACCAAGGGGGCGCGGCACCAGCGCATCGCCGACCTCCTGACCCGCCGGGACGTGCGGTCCCAGGCCGAGCTCGCCCGGCTGCTCGCCGGGGACGGCGTCGAGGTGACCCAGGCGACCCTCTCGCGCGACCTCGACGAGCTGGGTGCCGTGAAGATCCGCGGCCGCGACGGCTCGCTGGTCTACGCGGTCCCCGCGGAAGGGGGTGACCGTACGCCGCGGCCCGCGCCGGACGGGGCGACGGTCGACGGGCGGCTCGCGCGCGTCTGCCAGGAGCTGCTCGTGTCGGCGGACTCCTCGGCGAACCTCGTCGTCCTGCGCACCCCACCCGGGGCCGCCCAGTTCCTCGCCTCGGTGATCGACCGCACCGACCCGCACCCGGTGCTCGGCACCATCGCCGGAGACGACACGGTGCTCGTCATCACCCGGGACCCCGCCGGGGGTGCGGACGTCGCCGAGTACCTGCTCGACCTCGCCGAAGGCCGCACCCACCACACGTCCCCGGACCCGACAAGTACGCAGGAGAGTGGATCGTGACCGAACGCGTCGTCCTCGCCTACTCCGGAGGTCTCGACACCTCCGTCGCCATCGGCTGGATCGCCGAGGAGACCGGTGCGGAGGTGATCGCCTTGGCCGCCGACCTCGGCCAGGGCGGGGAGGACCTCGAGGTCATCCGCCAGCGGGCGCTCGCATGCGGAGCGGTCGAGGCAGAGGTCGCCGATCTCCGCGAGCAGTTCGCCGAGGAGTACTGCCTCCCCGCGCTGCGCGCCAACGCGCTGTACATGGACCGCTACCCGCTCGTGTCGGCACTGTCCCGGCCCGTCATCGTCAGGCACCTGGCCGCCGCCGCACGCCGGCACGGCGCCTCGATGGTCGCCCACGGGTGCACGGGCAAGGGCAACGACCAGGTGCGCTTCGAGGTGGGGCTGACCTCACTCGCGCCGGACCTGCGGGTGCTGGCCCCCGTACGCGACTCCGGCATGACCCGCGACAAGGCGATCGCGTTCGCGGACGAGAAGGGCCTGCCGATCGACGTGTCGCCCAAGTCGCCGTACTCGATCGACCAGAACGTCTGGGGGCGGTCGGTCGAGACCGGCCTCCTCGAGGACATCTGGAACGCGCCGCTCGAGGACGTCTACTCCTACACCGCCGATCCCGCGGTGCCGCGCGACCCCGACGAGGTCGTCATCACCTTCGACGGCGGCGTCCCGGTCGCCATCGACGGCGAGACGGTCACCCCGTTCGAGGCCATCGACATCCTCAACCGGCGGGCCGGCGCCCAGGGCGTCGGTCGCCTCGACATGGTCGAGGACCGGCTGGTCGGGATCAAGAGCCGCGAGGTGTACGAGGC
>JBOHCZ010000017.1:0-2299 GCA_050699195.1 Streptomycetales bacterium | reverse complement strand
GCGGCACGCGCGAGGTAGTCGGCGAGCGCGCGGCGCCGGGCGGCCGTGCGCTGGACGTCCGGGGGCAGCCCCGCCACATGTGAGGGCACGCGCACCGTCAGCCGGCTCGGCGGCGCGAACGGGTCGGCCTGCACGCGCTCCACGGTCAGCGTGAACGATGCGAAGTCCCACGCCCCCGCCAGCTGCTTGTAGCGGCCGTAGCCCGCGCCGTCCATCCGCTGGAGCGCCCGCGCCAGGTCCGCGGCGTCGCCCCGGGGGGCACTCACCCGTGCGTCCGTCTCCGCGCTCATCGCCCCCTTCATACCCGATGGCACACCGCTCTGCCCGGACCCGCTGCCGGGCGGCAGGTCGCGGGGTCAGCCCGGCCCCTCGAGGCCGGCGCGGAGCCGCTCGGCGATCCGGGCCGCCTCGTCGCCCGGGTACCTTCCACGTGGCCAGAAGAATCCCCGGAGGCCGTCCTTGCGGTGCCGGGGAACCACGTGCACGTGCAGGTGCGGCACGCTCTGGCTGATCCGGTTGTTGAGGGCCACGAACGAGCCGTGCGCGCCGAGCACGTCCTCCATCGCCCGCGCGAGGCGCTGCGCCCGGGTGAAGTACGGGCCGACGAGTGCAGGCGGGAGGTCGGCCAGCGTCTCGTGGTGTGACCGCGGCACCAGGAGGGTGTGCCCGGGGAACAGCGGGCGGGCGTCCAGGAACGCCATCGCGATCTCGTCGTCGAGAACCACGTGGGCCGGGCGCGACCCGGCGACGATCTCGCAGAACGCGCAGGGTGTCACGGGGCGAACACCAGCTCGGCGGTGCGTACCAGGGTGGCGAGCTTGCGCCGTTCGTCGTCCACGGTGACCGCGTTGCCCTGTACCGACGTAGCGAAGCCGCACTGGGTGCCGACCGCGAGGCGTTCGAGGTCGATCACCCGGGCGGCCTGACGGGTGCGGGCGGCGAGCTCGCGTTCGGTCTCGGCGCGCGGGGTCTTCGTCGTCACGAGGCCGAGCACCACGACCTTGTCGTCGGGTACGGCGCGCAGCGGGTCGAACGTCCCCGAGCGCTCGTCGTCGTACTCCAGCAGCAGGCGGTCGGCGTGCACCCCGCCGAACACCTCGGTGGCGATCGCGTCGTAGCCGCCCGCGACCAGCCAGCGGCTGCCCTGGTTGCCGCGGCACAGGTGGAACCCGAAGGTCGCCGGCCGGCCGGCGTCGATCACGGCGTTGTCCAGCTCGATGCCGTAGGAGAGCCAGCGTGCGAGCGGCCACCCGCGGTCCTCGTAGAACGCCCGCCAGCCGGGGTCGATCAGCAGCGGGTAGTGGGGGGCGTCGAGCTGGATGTAGCTGCAGCCCAGCCGCACCAGCTCACGGACCTCGTCGCAGAGGATGTCGACGACGTCCGCGACGAAGGCGTCGAGGGTGGGGTAGGCCGCCGCGGACAGCTTCGGCGACCACAGGTTGGCGAACAGCGTGGGGCTCGGCAGTGTGACCTTCGGGGTGACCTTCGGGGTGACCTCGCGGGTGGCCTGCCCGGTGCACGCGCGAAGGAAGGTGAACTCCTCGGCGGCGAGGCTGCGGCGCCGTCGCAGCGGCTCGACCACCGCGAGGTCGGCCGGGCGCGCCACGCTCAGGTCCCCGACGGCCTCGGAGTGCCAGTCCCCCCACAGCCACGCGTCGGCGTCGACGCCCACGAAGCCCTCCGTCGCGGCCGTCAGCTCGCTCTGGAACGACTCACGGCGGAGCTCGCCGTCGGTGACGACCGGGCAGCCGGCCTCGTCCTGGAGCCGTACCACCTCGCGCACCGCGCGGTCCTCGACCGCCTTGAACTCCGCGGCGCCGAGCCTTCCCGAGGCACGTGCCTGCCGGGCGTCGAGCAGATACGGGGGCCGCAGCAGGCTCCCCACGTGCTCGGCGCGGGCCGTCACGGGCGGGTTGCCGGTCATGGATGGCAAGCCTACGGTCGGCGTCGTGGGCCGCTCGCGTTCCGGCCGGCCGCGCGCCGGGTTACCGTGGAACCCGGGTCGCCGTCAGGGGGTCGCCGTGCAGGATCTGGCGTTCGTCGCGCTGGTGGTGTTCGCGCTGTGGGCCGGCGTGGTCGTGGGGTCGGCGGTGTTCGGGGTACGCCTCGCGCGCCGGCTCGGCAGGCGAGTCCGCGCGCGGGCGCGGGAGGCCGTCGACCACGCCAGGGTGCGCGCGGCGTCGTACGGCGTCGGGCGCGGTGCGGAGGTCGCTTCGCTGCGCCTGGACCTTCGTGAGGCGATCGGCGCGACCCGGCGCGCGGTGACGCTCGCCGGCGCCGCCGGCCAGCCGGTCGGGGA
>JBOHCZ010000016.1:0-9469 GCA_050699195.1 Streptomycetales bacterium | reverse complement strand
CCCCCCCGGCTGGCCCTCGCGGGCCCGCGGGGGCGCGGGGGCGTGCCCTGCGCGAGCAGCGCGATCACTTCCTCGTCGGGGGTCTGCGAGACGTCGACGTACCACTGCCCGATGGCGCTGAAGGGCTCCGGCGTCTGCAGGCAGATGACCTCGTCGGCGTCCGGCCCCAGAGCCGCGTGCGTACCTGGCGGCCCGACGGGTACCGCCAGCACGACCCGGGCCGCTCCCTGGGCACGGGCGACCTGGCAGGCGGCCCGGGCCGTGGACCCGGTCGCAACCCCGTCGTCGACAATGACCACCGTGCGACCTGACAGCTGGATCGGCGGCCGGCCGCCGCGGAAGCGCCGCGCTCGCCGCTCGAGCTCCGGGCGCTCCAGCTCCTCCGCCGCCGCGATGTCCTCCGGCCTGACCCGCGTGATGCGCACGACGTCGTCGTTGATGATCCGCACCCCGTCCTCGCCGATGGCGCCCATCCCGAGCTCCGGCTGGAAGGGCACCCCGAGCTTGCGTACCAGGATGACGTCCAGCGGGGCACCCAGCGCCTGGGCGACCTGGAACGCGACAGGCACCCCGCCCCGCGGCAACCCCAGCACGACGGTGTCCTCGTCGCGCAGGTACAGCAACCGCTCGCCGAGACGCCGGCCGGCAGCCGCCCGATCCGTGAACACACCGCCCACCTCATCACGATGACGCGGCATGCGCAGAGCCGAAAGTCCTCATCAGGCCGGGTCCGTCAGCCACGCGTCGGGATAGGCCGCCGTCACCCCCAGAACTCGTCCGCGAGGTCGATGTCCTCCTCGTACTCCTGGAGGTCGGTGATCTGGCCGTCCCGTACGGTGAAGACGATCGCTTCCATCTGGTCCAGGCGCCTGCCGTCCCGGCGGGCCGTGTTGCGCTGCACTCCGACGACGTGCCCGTGCCCGTCACTCATCAGCTGCTGCAGGTCCACTTGCAGGGTGCCCCCGGTCAGCTCAGCCAGCTTGGCCAGGTAGGCGAAGATGGCGTCCTTTCCCCGGTGGTCGCCGGCGAGCTGGCTGCTGCCTGGCACGTGGTCGACCGCGTCGTCGGCGATCATCGTGCCGAGTGTGGTCATGTCGCCGTTCGTGAACGACCGGTACGCCCGGCGTACCGTCGTGACGTCAGGATGCTCCATCGCCGGCCCCCCTTCCGTGCCGGGTCCCGGGGGTGGGACCTCACCACCACGGTAAGAGCTGACGGGCGATCGTAAGCTGCTTCCCGCAGGATCTGCGGCTCAGCTGCGCCGGGCGCCCGGCCTGCCGTCCTCGACGAGGAACGTCTCCAGCGTGCTGGCGACCGCCTGCGGTGCGGAGACGGTCGACACGATGCGGAAGCGCGAACGCCACCGTTCCCCGGTGAGGTCGCACAGCACGTAGCCCCGGTTGGTGTTGAGGAACCGCTCATGCGGGTCATCGGGGTCCTCGTAGCTGGTGACGGGGTGGGCCTGGTCGCCGCCTGAGCTGATCGAGGTGCCGACGAACTCGACGCCGAGGGTCGCGGAGTCGGGGTCGGAGAAGTCTGCCTTGAGGTCGTAGACCGCGTTGCGGTGCCAGTCGCCGGTGAGGACGATCGGGTTGGGCACGCGGGACTCGGCGAGGAATCCGAGGATGGCGTCGCGCTCGGCCTTGTAGCCGTCCCACTGGTCACCGCCGCCCACGTACTCTGCCTCGTCAAGAGCGGGCTTGTTGTCCTTCTGAGCGAAGAGGATCTGCTGGGCGAGGATGTTCCACCGGGCTCCGGAGTTGCCGAGGCCGCCGAACAGCCAGCGGCGCTGCTCGCGGCCGAGCATTGTGCGGGCGGGGTCGAGCGCGGGCTCGCAGTAGCCGTCAGTCACCTTCTGACCCGCACAGTCGGGCTGGTCGTCGCGGAACTGCCGGGTGTCGAGCACGTTGAACTCCGCCAGGTCGCCGAACGTGAGACGGCGGAAGAGCAGCGCGTCCGGCCCGCGGGGCACCGAGGACCTCCGCAGCGGGAGGTGCTCGAAGTACGCGCGGTAGGCGGCCGCGCGGCGGGCCAGGAACTGCTCCGGCGGTGCGTCCGGATCAGCCTCCGCGCCGGCGTAGTTGTTGTCCACCTCGTGGTCGTCCCAGGTGACGATCCAAGGGAACGCCGCGTGCGCCGCCTGCAGGTTCGGGTCCGTCCGGTACTGCGCGTGCCGGACCCGGTAGTCGGCGAGTGTGGTGATCTCCCTGCTGGGGAGATGGCCGCGGCCGAGCCCGCCCTGGTCGCCGCCCTCGTAGAGGTAGTCACCCAGGTGAACCACGAAGTCGAGCTCCTGGTCCGCCATATCACGGTAGGCGGTGTAGAAGCCCGACGGGAACCGCTGGCAGGACGCGAAGGCGAAGGCCAGCGAGGACAGCCGGGCACCGGTCCCGGGAGCGGTCCTGGTCCGGCCAACCGGGCTGATCTCACGCCGAACCCGGAAGCGGTAGAAGTAGTCCCGTCCCGGTCGGAGCCCGGACACCTCGACATGGACGCTGTGCGCGTGCTCGGATCTGGCGTCCACGCGGCCGGACCGGACGACATTGCGGAAACCCTCGTCGGTGGCGACCTGCCACTGCACCGGAATCTCCAGGTCGGGCATCCCACCCCGGCCGTCATCGGCCAGCGGGTCAGGCGCCAGCCGCGTCCACAGCACGACACCGTCGGGTGCGGGGTCACCCGACGCGACACCCAGCGTGAACGGGTCAGCGATCCGTGCGGACGGCGCGGCTAACGCCGCCGCGGGCGCCACCCAACCGGGTAAGGCGGCGGACGCCGTGACCATGCTGCCGGCGAGGAACCCACGACGCGTCACTGCAGTCATCCCGACCTCCTCGAACAGCGGACCAGGACCGGTACCGATCACTGATTGAAACGGATATAGCAGAAGTAAGGGTAAAAAGCGGGCGAACAGCTCGTGCAATTCAGGTCACGCATGCGAGCGGACGTGGCGCTGCGGGCTCGCCGGTGGAAGAAGGGCACAGCTATAGCACCGCACCGCACCGCGGCGAGCAGCAGCAGCGCGACCAACGCCGCCTGGGTGATGCTCCCGGGGAGCCGTTGCCGGAGGGCTTACCGAGCGAGATGCCGTCGCCCAGCAGCGCCACCACCGGCCCCGCCATCATGGTGATGGCAAGGGGCGCTATCTCGAGCCGCAATGTCGGATCCCCTGCACATCACATCAAAGCACTATAAACTAATAAATGATCTCTATTTTACGCCGCAATGGCGGTAATCAATCTGAATCCCGACGAGAAGCGGCCGGATCGCGACTTCGGCCTCCATCGCTTCCAGCCCCCGAGGTGCAGTTGACACGCCCACGCGTTTGTGAGGTCCGTGCGGGGGAACTACTGGAGTCATGCATTCCATCTTGTGGCTGGTAGCAGTGGCCCTCGGGATCTGGGGAATCATCACGATCATCCGGGGGCGTGTGCTTTTCGGCATCCTGATCATTATTGCCGGCCTGCTCGTGGGCCCCGGTGGCGTGAGCCTCTTTACCTGATCGGCCCCATCCGACATCGTGATCCGGTGCCGCGCGAGGGTTACGCAGTCAACTGTGGCGCCCCTGGGGAATTGAGCAGGGCCTATGGCCGCGATCGGTTCCCTACGGAGTGGCCGACCTGGCGGCAACTCACATTCCCGCATCTGCAGTGAAGTAGTCGGGGCGAAGGACCCGGCCGCTCTGTTGCGGCGCCGGGACGACCGTGCTAGGAACTGCGCATGCTGGGCCGGGCGGAGAGGTCGGCACGCCAGCCCTCCTCGCGAGCGGCTCGTGGCGTGTCCACCCTGGCGCGGATCCGGATCCAGGGGCTCGACATCGGCTACCCGCGCGCCGACGGCTCGACCGTCGCGGCGGTGGCCGGCTTCTCGCTCGACGTAAACGCCGGGGAGTTCCTCACCCTCATCGGGCCTTCGGGATGCGGCAAGACCTCGATCCTCCGCGCAGCCGGTGGGCTGATCCGCCCCGCTCAAGGCAGTGTCCAGGTTCGCGAGACCGAGGTGAGCGGCCCGATGCCCGACCACGTCGCGTACGTGTTCCAGGACTTCGCGCTCTTCCCCTGGCGGACGGCCGCGGCCAACGTCGAGGTCGCACTCGAGCTCAAGGGCGTCGGTCGCGCCGAGCGCCGGGAGCGGGCCCGTCGCGAGCTGGCGCGGGTGGGGCTGGAGGACGCCACCGAGCGCTATCCCCACGAGCTGTCGGGTGGCATGCAGCAGCGTGTCGCGCTCGCGCGGGCCCTCGTGTCGGACTGCGACGTGCTCCTGCTTGACGAGCCGTTCGGTGCCCTCGACGAGCAGACCCGGCTGGTGCTCGGCACCGAGCTGCTGCGGATCCTCGAAACCTCGGGCAAGACCATCGTCTTCGTCACGCACAGCCTCCAGGAGGCCGTCTACCTGTCGGATCGCGTGGTGGCCGTCACAGCGCGACCCGGGCGCATCAAGGAGATCCTGGAGATCCCGCTCGAGCGGCCCCGGGCCCCGGAGGTCATGGTCTCCGATGAGTTCACCGGGCTCCAGTCCCGCCTGCTGACCCTGTTGTACGAGGAGTCGAGCCTGGCCCTGGAAGCGGGTCGATGAGCGTGATCGTCCGGGCCGCGGTGTACGCCGGGGTGCCGGCGACCGGGTTCCTCGCCTGGCTCGCGACCAGCCGCGCGGGCGCGGTGGACCCGTTCCTGCTCCCCCCGCCCGTTGATGTGCTGCGGGTGCTCGGCGACATCCTGGCCGACGGGTCGACCTACCCCCAGGTCCTCACCACGCTGATCGAGATCGCCGCGGCCTTCGGGGTCGCGTCGGCGCTCGGGGTGGCCGTCGGCGTCACGGTCGGCTGGTACGGGCGGCTGCGTAGGGCCTACCAGCCCGTGCTTGCCAACATCTACGCCGTGCCGCTGGTCGTCTTCTACCCGGTGATCGCGCTCTTCCTCGGTATCGGCTCGCCGTCCAAGATCGCGTTCGGGGCACTGTACGCGTTCTTCCCGATCGTGCTCGCGGCCGTCTCCGGGGTCGCGCTCGTCGACCCGACGCTGGTGGCGGCCGGCCGCTCGATGGGCGCCCGCGGGTTCTCCCTGCTGCGCGTCGTCGTCCTGCCCGCGGCGTTCCCGCGCATCATGACGGGGCTGCGGCTCGGCCTCGTCCTCGGCACGCTCGCCGTGGTCGGCGGGGAGTTCATCGCCGGCACGGAGGGCCTGGGCTACCTGCTTGCGGCCTCCGGCCAAGCCTTCCAGACCCTGGACATGTTCGCCTACATCATTCTCACGCTCGGTTTCGCCGCGGGTCTGAACGGCCTGCTCGCGGCGGTCGACCGGCTGGCCAGAAGGGGCCTTTCATGACCCGTGCGCGCCACGCCCACCGGTTCCCGCATCGATTCAGCGCCGCGCTCGCCGCGTGCACCCTCGCCGCGGTGGCCAGCGCCTGCGGCGGGGGAGCCGCCACGGACACCGGCGGTGGCCAGGGCGGCGGTGGCGCGGACGCGCTCACCCTCGGGCTGGTCGTCGCGAAGACCTTCGAGCTCACCGTTCCCGCGCAGATCGCGCAGGAGCAGGGGTACTTCAAGGACGAGGGCGTCGACGTGGAGATCGTCGCCTTCCAGGGCGGCGCCGATCTCGTGAAGGGCATGGCCTCAGGCGCCGCGCAGATCGGCGCCGCGACGGGGTTCGACCCCGCTGCGGCGGCGGCCAAGGGCGTGCCGATGAGCGCGTTCGCGGGGATCGCCACCGAGTCGCCGATGGTGGTCGTCGCCGGAGCCGGTTCGGGCATCGAGTCCACCGCAGACCTGTGCGGCAAGAAGCTCGGCATCACGCGATTCGGCTCGCTCACCGACTTCGCCGTCCGCGTGGTGGGCCGTGACGAGGGCTGCACGATCACCGCCGTCCCGCTGGGCGCTGCTCCTGCGCAGGTCGCCGCCATGAGCCGGGGGGAGGTCGACGGATTCGTGTGGTCGACCGAGGTCGGCATCGCGATGGAGCAGGCCGGCAAGGGTCGTATCGTGGCGCGGCTCCCCGACGTCCTCGCCGACGACCAGTACGGCATCTTCATGGCGCAGCCCGACTACCTCGAGGCCAACCGCGAAACGGCCGAGGCGTTCCTGCGCGCGATCTACCGCGCCGTCGCGTGGATGAAGGACGACGCGAACCGCGAAGAGGCGATCGACAGGACCGCCAAGCTGCTCGAGCTCGAGCCCGCGGTGGCCGAGAAGACCTTCGACGAGCTGGTCGGTCACCTCTCCGACGACGGGACCATGAACACGGCGGGTCTCGAGGAGCTGGCCGGCAACCTTCCCGACCTCGAGATCGCCCGGCGGGTGCCGAAGCTCGACGAGTTCTACACCGACGCGTTCGTGCCGGTGCGGGCCGGCGGGTGAGCCTCCCCCGCAGGGCGGTCCTCGCGCTGCGGTGGGGGAGCATCGCCGGGGTCGTCGCGTTCTGGGAGGCGGTCGTCCGGCTCTTCTTCCCCGACAGCCTGTTCGTCGCCCCGCCGTCCAGGATCGCGCTGGCGACCATCGGCACCCTCCAGGATCCGCACTACGTGCAGGCACTGCGGGCCACCGCCGTGGAGTTCGTGGTCGCCTTCCTGCTGGCGGGCGTTGCCGGGGTGCTCCTGGGCGCCGGCCTCGGCGCCACGAGGCGGCTGTTTAGCCCCGCACGGAACCTCATCCAGGTGGCCTTCGCGCTTCCCCAGGTGGCCGTCTACCCGCTGTTCGTGCTCTGGCTCGGCGTGGGGTTCTCGTCCAAGGTCGCCTTCGGCGTCACGCACGGGATCTTCCCCGTCCTGCTGGGCACCATGGCGGCCGTGAAGCTGGTCGACGGCACGCTCATCGACGCGGTCCGGGCGATGGGAGGGGGCCGTCTCGAGGTGTTCCGCAAGGTGGTGCTGCCCTCGGTGCTGCCGGACATCGTCTCAGCGCTGCGGATCGCGGCCGCCCTGTGCCTGCTGGGGGTGCTGCTCGCCGAGCTCATGGTTTCGGTCCAGGGGATCGGCGAGATCCTGCACGCCGTGTCGTCGAGCTTCCAGCCCGCAAGGCTCTACGCGCTGGTCGCGGTCATCTGCCTGGCCGCCGTCGCGGTCAACACGGCGCTGGGCGCTGCGGAGCGGCGACTCTCGCGCTGGCGGCCGCAACCCTTCGGGTGATACGTCGCGAGCGGTGATGGTCTGATGGAGCCCGTGAGGCGTACCGGCTATCCGCATGTGCTGGCCATCGCGACGCGGTGGCTGGACAACGACGCCTACGGGCACGTGAACAACGTCGTCTACTATGCGTACTTCGACACGGTCATCAACGAGTACCTGATCCGCGTGGGCGGGCTCGACATCCACCGCGGCGGGGTCATCGGGGTTGCGGCCGAGTCGTCGTGCCGGTTCCACCGGCCGCTCAGCTTCCCCGACGTCGTCGACGCGGGCCTGGCGGTCGCCGGTCTGGGCACCTCCTCGGTGCGCTACGACATCGGGCTGTTCCGTGGCGGCGAGGACGAGCCAGTGGCGACCGGGCAGTTCGTCCACGTCTTCGTGCGGCGTGACACGCGGCGGCCCACCACGATGCCGTCCGCCATCCGGACGGCCCTGGAGCGCCTCGCCGTGTGATCGCCCGGTGGGCACGCGAACGCACGCCTAGGCCGCGACGTGGCTCCGGGCCCCGATCGCCCGGCGGATGATCGCCATCGCCTCCCATGCGCTGCGGGCACCGATGACCTCGTAGGCCACCTGTATGTCGCGGAGCCGGTAGGCGCCGGCACCCTCGAAATCGGGAACGAAGACGATCCGCAGGCCGCGCCACAGGCGCGGTATGCAGACCTCCATGGTTCCGACGCCGTCCTTCCAGACGACGGCGTGTCGGTGCGTGAGCTGGTGCAGCCACGTGAACATGGTTGACCTCCCCCGAGCGAGCCGGTCCTTCGGTATACGTACCGGACAACAGGCATGTCGTCTGGCTTATCGATGTCACCGGAAGGGGCTGTTACGACCCCGTCCCTCGTTCGAGCGACTTGTTTCCAGGGAGAGTGGGCTACCTTCAGGCGACACGTCAGGTTACGCACGATGGGTGATGTTGCGTCCTCCGTTCGTGGCCTGGCGGGTCTGAGGGCCGCGTCGGCGCTGATCATGCTCGTCATGAGCGAGGCACCCATCTCGGGCGAGACGCCCATCTTCGACGAGCTCGTCGCGGCGTGGAAGCAGGCGTTCCGCTACGAACCCACGGCGGACTTCTGGTCGGAACCCCTGCCCGACGACCCCCAGTCCGACGGCGAGGCCGCGTTCGTCGCCGGCCGGGAGCCCGGGGAGCCCGCCTCCGCCGATGGCGCAGGCAGCGCAGGCAGCGCAGGCAGCAGGGTCGCGCGCCTCTCCGAGGAGATGCCCACCCAGCGTGTGGTCGTCAAGCGGGCCATCGAGAACAGGACGAAGCAGGCCGAGTGAGCCGCGGGCCATCCCGGGCAGCAGCGGACCGTGCCTGAGTCCCGGGAAGGCTATCGGGGCGGCGGCCGGCCGCCGAGCGCCGCAGGAGCCCCCGCGAGATCGCGCGGCATCCTGATCAGGCCACGGCGGGAGCGTTCGCGTGCCCAGGTGCCGAACACCACCCGCCCGTAGCGCAGCCCGTAGAGCAGGTTCCCGCCCTTCTTGCTCGTACCCGCGGCGCGCAGCCGCATGGTCGTGGGCCGCTCGGCGACCCGGAAGCCGTGGGCCAGCACGCCGAGCAGCAGCTCAGAGGCCTGGTACTGCGGCTGGGTCAGCGTCACCACACCCGTCACGCCGGCCTTCATGGCACGGAAGCCGTTGGAGGTGTCGGTGATGCGCTGCAGCGTGAGCAGGCTGACCAGCCATGCGAACACGCGCACACCGATGTGGCGGATCCAATCGTTGGTCTCCTCGCGACCGAGCCGGCGTGACCCGGTCACGAAGTCGGCCTCGTCGTCGATGAGCGGCTGGAGGATCACCGGCAGCTCGTCGGTGTCGTACTGGCCGTCGGCGTCGGTCGTGACGATGTAGCGTGCGCCCCGCTCGCGGGCGATGCGGTAGCCCAGCCGCAGCGCGGCGCCCTGTCCCCGGTTCAGCGCGGGGATGCAGGTGTAGGCGCCGTGGGCGACCGCCACCTCCCCGGTGCCGTCGGACGACCCGTCGTCGACGACGAGCGTGTCGACGGAGACGCCGCAGGCCTGGGCCGGGATGGCGGCGAGCACACCGCCGATGGACTCGGCTTCGTTGTAGGCGGCGATGACGATGACGGCGGGACCGAAGCGCAGGTCGCGGTACCGGGCGTGGAAGTCCTGGAGCGCGAGCGTGTCGACCGGGTCATCGGCCAGCTCGGGGATGCTCCGCGGCTTGGGGCGCCCTTCGATCAGCGCGGTGATCCCAAGCGCGGCCGCGAAGGGCAGCAGCACGATCGAGGGCAGCTGGTAGCGCCAGGAGAACTCGTAGATCGCGGAGACCAGCAGCAGGGTCGCGCCGGGTACGGCGACGAGCAGGCCGGCGGCGCGCAGCGTGGAAC
>JBOHCZ010000015.1:0-4623 GCA_050699195.1 Streptomycetales bacterium | reverse complement strand
GGTCTGCTCCGTCCCTTCGTCCCGGCAGGGAGCGAAGGGACGGCCCACTCGTGGATCTCGGCGTTGCGCTGACGACGTTCGCGCTTATCTTCCCCGTTGAGCTTCCGGACAAGACCTTCGTCGCCTCGGTCGTGCTCGCGACGAGGTTCCCGCCCCTCTCGGCCTGGGCGGGCAGCGCGGTCGCGTTCCTCCTGCAGTGCGGCGTGGCCGTGCTCGCAGGACAGGCCCTCGCGCTGCTCCCCCGCGCGCCGATGCTCGCCGTCGCGGCGGCACTGTTCGCCGCGGGTGCCGTGGTGCTCTGGCGGGGCAAGGCCTGCGACGTCGATGCGTCACCTGAGCGCGACGCGGCCCGCCCCGGCCGGCGCGAGCGGCTCAAGGCCGGACTCACCAGCTTCGGGGTGCTCTTCACCGCGGAGTGGGGGGACCTGTCGCAGCTGCTCACGGCGGGGCTCGTGGTGCGCTTCGAGGACCCGGTCAGTGTCTTCGCCGGCTCGTGGTGCTCGCTGGTCGCCGTCGCCGGTCTCGCCGTACTGCTCGGAAGGACCCTGACGAGGTACGTCTCACTCCTGGTCGTCCGCAGGATCGGCGGCACCGTCTGCGCGGTCCTCGCCGTCGTCACCGGCTTGACGCTCGCCGGGGTGCCGCTCCCGCTGTGATCGGAGGCGGTCCGGTCCGGTAGCCGCCAGAGGACTGCCCGCTGGCCGTACCGGCTTCAGGTGTGCGTCAGGGCCGATCCGCTTCGAGGTCGACCGCCGCCTTACGGCAGATTCTCATCGCGTCCGGTCCAGTCACCGCGACGTCGAGCAGGAGCTTGGTGTAGCGGTGGTACCGCGCGACCTCGGCCGGGTCGGCGATGTCCAGGTCGCCACCGAGTGTCTCGATCGTTACGAGGTCGTCGTACATCGCGTATCCGGACAGGCTTGTGATCGGCGCCTGTGCGGTGAATGGCACGATGCCGATGGTCGCCGTGGTGAGGGTCTGAGCGAGCCGTGCGATGTGGTCGAGTTGCTCCCGCATCGTGGTCGGCGACGCGACGCGGGTCCGTAGCGCGCCCTCGCTCATCAACAGGGTGATATCGCGACCCGGCTCGTAGAGGATCGCCTGCCGACGGACCCGGGCGACGATCATGCGAGCGACCTCGTCCTCTGAGGCGCCGCCGCTGTCGGCCGGGCCTGACGGGAGATGAAGGATCTCCCGTGCGTAGTCAGGTGTCTGGAGCAGGCCGATGATCATCGCAGGCTGATACTTGACGAGCAGTTTGGAGGTGGCTTCCTGGATTGTGATGGCGTCCTGGAGCCGATCCGCGCCGCCGGCTGCCGTGTATAGGTCCTTGACCGTGAGGTATTCGGCACGTGCCTGGTCGAGTAGGGCAAGCAACTCCTTCGGATCGGCGTCGATGGCCTGGGCCCAGGCCTCCACGTCTGCCTCGGATGGGAGCTGCCTCCCTGTCTCGATCTTGGACACCTTCGACTGCTTCCAGCCGAGCGGCCCGGCGAACGCAGCTCCCGTACGGCCCGTCTCCTCACGGAATTCGCGGAGTCGGTTGCCGAGCCTTCGTCGGGCTCGCAGGTGGTGTGTGGCCAATGTGCCTCTCGGAAGGGTCGGAAGGGTCAGTGGACACGGCGCTGTGCGCGCGCCTCCGGGTTGTAGTCGTCAGCAAGGACAGACGCCGCAAGCGCCGCGTCCCGCAAGACCCGGTACTGCTCGACGTCGCCAGGTCTGCGATCAGTTCGAGCGCGAGGAGCTGCCCCCTGCCGTCGTACTCCATGGCCCACACGTCCCGGTCGTCGATCAGCCAGAAGTCGAGTGCTTCGGGAAGGCCTTCCGGCCATTGCGCGCCGGCAGGCACGGGGATGGGTCTCCTCGTCGAGTACTTTGCCCTGCACGACCATCACAGTCGGATCGTCTTCCGCCACGTAGACCGCGGGGCACTCGCCGGTGGGTGATGTGCCATCCTTCGCGAGCTTCCGCAGCCGCATGTCGCTCCTCCGTCTTGAGTAGGGAGATCTCCCCGGACCTCCCTACGGCCTGCAAATCGTATCGACTCCTTCATATTGAGAGTACTGTACTCTCTTCAGAGAATTTATTCTCACACTAGTTCAATGGCCGGGCGGTGACGGAGCCTCGACGTGGATCTCTGAGGATCGTCGCGATGGCCACGCGCTTGGTGCATTCAGTGTGGATGCTTGCGCTGAGCGCGTCGCGCATGCTCGCCGGTACGTGCGGGAGGTGCTCGTCGAGGTAGGCGCCGCGCATGTCGTTGCGGCTGCTGGTTTCCGAGCTGGTCACCAACGCGATCCGACATGTGCACGGCTCGGCCGACGGAGTCGTATGGGTGGTGCTGTGCCAGCGCGGATCGTCCTTGCGGATCGAGGTGCACGACGGAGATCTACGCTGCCCGATCATCGGGAGGCCGGCCGAGGACAGCGAAAGCGGCCGGGGCCTGCGGGTGGTCGCTCACGTGGCGGCAGCGTGGGGCTGGTACCACACCGACACCGGCAAGGCGGTGTGGGCGGACCTGCCAGACGTTTGGGGAGCGGGCGCTGGCGCGGACGTCGCTGCGGACACGGCCGGGGGTACATGAGGACCGACAATGGGGGGTCCGGACAGGACGTCTCCGGGGTCGGGCGGACCAGCCGAGGGAGCGTGAGTCGTGCGTCGTGCTGTGGCGATCGTTGCCGGTGTAGCGGCCGGTCTGGTGTTCGCGCCGTTGATGGGTGTGACCGTGTGTGCCGACGGGCCGGAGGGCGGGTCGTGCCACTCGCGCCACTTCACCTTCTGGGGTCTAGAGCTGCCGTCCGGGCCGTGGACTGCGCTCATCCCGCTCTTCGCCGGCCTGGTCGCAGGGGTGGTCGTGGCGGGCCTCCTGCGACGCCGCGCGTCGTAGGGAGCCTCATCCGACGCCACAGGTACGCCCGATGGTCTGATGACGCGCGTGATCGAGGCTCACCGGCGCCTGCTCGACCTGTCTGCCGCACTCACCGACGACGGCGCAAGGGCTCCCTCCACGCTCCCCGGCTGGTCGCGTGGCCACGTGCTGACCCACCTGGATGGCCGGGCACAGCGCCCCCGTCCCGGTTCGTGCCGACGACGGCGACCTGCCGGAACTCGGCCCGTGGCCGTAGTCAGCGCCCCCGGCCGACGTAGCCGTACCCCAGCCGCAGCGGCCAGCCCAAGAGCGAAACCACCCAGCGAGCCCGCCTGCCGAGGTCTGCCCGCCACGCGTCGTCCAGGCCGAGCTCCAGCGGCTCGGAGGCGAAGCGCATCGGGTTGCCGCCGAGCGTGTGCCCGCGTCCGAGGCGAGCCTGCCGGCCTTCCAGGAACGGGTAGCCCGGCATCTCGTCGAGGTCCGCGAAGCGCCGTACGGCGTCCAGCGCCCCTGACGGGTCGGCGACCAGGTCCTCGTACCGCAGCCGCAGCACCTGGACGCCGCGCCGCTCCAGCGCGTGGAACAGCGAGTTCTCCGTGACCCACCAGAGCCCGACGACCAGGGGCAGGTACCTCGGCATGAGCGTCGAGCCGTCCGTCTCAGGGCGCCGTACCCGCTTGCCCCACGAGTACGCCACACCGGGCACGTCCCGGACCAGGTGCACGACGCGCAGGTCCACCTCAGGCGACAGCCGCAGCACGGCCGCCAGCGAGATGTTCTTGCTCCCGTCCACGACGGCCCGGCAGCCGGACACCCGCCGCACCGCGTCGTACAGCCGCGTGTAGTACCCGGCGTACGTCCGCGCGAGCCGCCCACGGCCGCGGCCGCGGGGTGGCCAGGGCGCGGTGAGACGCGGCACGTGGCGCAGCCGCCCGACCCGCACCTTGAGGTGCTCCACGCGGTCGACGTCGACGCGTTCCCAGCCGCCGAAGCCGGCCGCACCGACCCGCCGCCAGAAGTCGCACGCGGAGAAACGCCGACCGCAGCTGCACCGCTCGTCGTCGGCGATCCCGCGGTCCCAGAGGCGCACCACCTCGCCCACGGCCGTCGTGTCCGGCTCCGCGTCGAGCAGCCGGGCCAGCAGGCTCGACCCGCTGCGCCCGACCCCACCCAGGTAGATCACCCGGGTCTGCCGCTGGGAGAGCCGCGGCGTGCTGCGAGTCGTGGCAGACATGACCCTTCCCGCTCAGGCGATCAGCGACGTCGGGGCCGCCGTGAACTCGTGCTCGACCACCGTGGCGGCGCGTTCCGGACCGTTCTCGTGGCGCAGCGCGTGTCCGATGCGTCCCGCCTGGTGGCGGAGCGGCGGTTCGTCGACGGCGCGCCCGATCGCGGCGGCGAGTCGGTCGGAGGTGAGCTGTCGGAGGCTCATCGGCCACACACCCGCCCCGAGCCTCTCCAGCCGGCGGGCCCAGAACGGCTGGTCGGCGAAGAACGGGACGGCCACGCTCGGCGCCCCGGCGCGCAGGCTCGCGGCGGTGGTCCCGGCCCCGCCGTGATGGACCACGGCCGCCGTGCGCGGGAACAACCAGTGGTGCGGCACCTCGGGGACGCAGAGGATCTGCTCGTCGCCGCCCCGGGGCTGGAGCGGGCCGATCAGGATCCCGCGCCGGCCGGCCCGCCGCAACGCCTCGACCGCGCACTCGCCGAGCCACTGGGCGTTGAGGGTCGACATGCTGCCGAAGGTGATCGCG
>JBOHCZ010000014.1:0-11411 GCA_050699195.1 Streptomycetales bacterium | reverse complement strand
CGGTGCGGGGCGTAGTGCACGCCGTCGGCCCAGGCCAGCGCCCCCACGCGGTGCGCCGCGGCGGCGACGCGACGGGCGTCCGGGACCGTCCCGAGCGCGTTCGAGGCGAGCGGGAACGCGACGACCTTCGTACGCTCGCCGAGCAGGCTCTCGAGGGCGTCCACGTCGAGCGTGCCGTCACCGGGGCGCAGCGGTGCGATCCGCACCCGCAGGTCGCGGTCCTGCGCGGCGAGCAGCCAGGGTGAGACGTTCGCGTCGTGGTCGAGGGCGGTGACGACGATCTCGTCGCCCGGGGACAGCGTCCTGGCGAGCGCGTGCACGAGCTGGAAGTTCAGCGTCGTCATGTTCATGCCGAAGGCGATCTCCTGCGGGGTCGCCCCGGTGAGGTCGGCCGCGGCCAGGCGCGCCGCGTCGACGGTGGCGTCGGTCTCCCGGGAGGTCGCGAACGCCCCGCCGAGGTTCGCCATGCACGACCCGAGGTGGGCCGCGACGGCCTCGATGACCGTCTCCGGGGGCTGGGAGCCGCCGGGCCCGTCCAGGAAGGCGAACGGCCGGCCGTCTGCCGCGGTGCGGGCCAGGCTGGGGAAACGCTTCCGGATCAGCGCCAGGTCGAGATCGGGTCCGGGCATCGTGACCACCTCCGTCGCTCTACCCTGCCTCAGAGGCGCTCAGCGGCGACAGCCCCGTACCGCCGCCGGCCAGCGCAGCCCGACGCCCAGGCGATCCTCCAGCAGGTGCTGGAACTCCGCCAGCAGCCCCGCCCGCTCCCGTACGGCGTGCGGCACCGCGCCGCGCTCGAGGCAGAACGCCGCGAGCGCCCCGGCCGCCTCGCCGACGTTCCACTCGACGGGGTGCAGCCGGAAGCAGCCGTTCGTGACGTGGGTGACGCCGAGGTTCTTCGCGGCGGGCAGCAGGTTGCGCATCCGGACCGGCAGCAGCGCTCCCAGCGGGATCTGGAACGGCCAGCTCGCGACGTCCACGTACGGTCTCCCGCTGGTGCTCGGGTGCAGGTCGATGCGGTAGCTCCCGACGCCGACGCTGTCGTCGAAGAGCTCCGCGCCGCCGCGGCCCGGCCGCGCCTCGACGCCGACGTGGGTCTCCAGGACGGTGAACTCCGCGTGGATGCGCCGACTCTCCCGGATGTAGGGCCGCATCGCGAAGCCGTCCGGCGTCCCGAGGGCGTCGCCGTGCGGCCGCAGGCCCGGGTATCCGGTCCCGCCGTCCGGGCGCGGCGCCTCCGTCTGCAGCCAGTACAGGAAGGACCGGCCGAGACCGCGCGCACCCTCGAGGTGGGCGCGGCGCAGCGGTCCTGGCACGCCGACGACGGGGCCCAGCCAGTAGTCGACCTGTGGCCAGTTCACCAGCGAGATGTCGCCGCCTTCGCGGAAGTTCGCCCCGCGCCGCAGCCGGCGGAAGGTCCAGAGGTCCTGCTCCCCGGCCGTTGCGAACAGCGGTCGCCGCAGCGTCGCGGACGTCTCCGGGTCGGGCGTCTCCCAGCCGAAGAGTGCCCCGGGCCAGTGCGGCGGCCGGTAGTCCCGCCAGAAGCCGTAGTCCGTGGGCCGGTCGATGGTGTGGTCCTCGCCCGGACGGTGCTCGACGGCGAAACACCACGTGATCGCCTGCTGGTCGTGGGCGTTGGGAGCCCCGGGCAGCGCGTGTGGCTCGCCGGTGCTGTCCTGGCTCTCCGCCCCGACGGTGTGCTCGCAGCCGGCCAGCGACAGCAGGTCGCCCTCCTCGGTGGCGTCGAGCACGTACGGCGCTGTCACGACGCGCCGCGTCCCGCTGGCGCGGTCCCGGAGCACCACCCCCTCGACGCGGTCCCGGTCGGCCTGTGCCTCTGCGGCCTCCTGGCAGAGCAGGACGCGTACCAGACCCCGCCGCTCGTGGTCCGCCAGCCGCTCCCGGAGCACCCGGGCGGCGACGCGCGGCTCGTGGCAGAGCGCGCTCACCCACCCGCCTCCCGGGTTGAGGTACCGGTCGCGGCGCGCTCGGGCGGTCAGGCCGCCTTGCCGCCGGTACTGCTCGCGGATCGCGGCACGCAGCCTCCGGTACGACACGGTGGCACCGGTGTGCTCGATCCACGGGTGCTCGTCGGGGGGCACACCCTGGGAGGTGAGCTGCCCGCCGAGCCACGACGTGGGCTCGGCGAGTACGACGCGCCTGCCCAGGCGGGCGGCGGACAGCGCGGCCGCGACGCCCCCGAGCCCGCCCCCGACCACGAGTACGTCACAGCGAAGTTCGTGGGTGCCCACGCCCGTCGACATGACGCATCGTCAGGAAGCAGCGCGGAGCCAGGAGAGGACCTCGCCGGCGTGGTCGCCGGGCGGGAACACCGGGTAGAAGACATGCTCGATCACGCCGGCGCGCACCACGAGGGTGAGCCGCTTGAGCAGCGTCTGACCGGCGGCCTGGAACGTCGGGAGCCCCAGCGCCCGTGCCAGCGCAAGGTCAGCGTCGCTCAGCAGCGGGAACGGCAGCCCCAGCCGCTCGACCGCTTCACGCTGGTAGGCGGTGTCCTGCGTGGACACCCCCGCGACCGCCGCTCCCGCAGCGCGCAGCTCGGCCGCGTGGTCGCGGAAGCCGCACGACTCCGGCGTGCAGCCGCGTGCCCCGGGGATGGTGTCCCAGTCGGGCGTGAGGGGTTCATCGCCCGGGCGGCCGGTACGCGGATAGGCGTACAGCACGAGGCGTTCCGCGCCCCGCTGGGCGGCGTCGAGCGGGAACGTGGGGCCGCTCGTCGACGGCAGTGCGATCGGCGGCACCCGGGAGCCGGGCAGATGCGCCGCCGCCCCGTCGTCGACGGGCACCGGCAGGTCGTCTGGCGCCGTGTCCGGGCTCTGTGCCATGGGCCGAGGGTAGCCGCGGCATCCTGTGCGTGGCCAGGTGCACTCCGGGCCGGCACCCTCGAGCCAGCACCGGGCCGGCACCCCGCACCAGGCGGCCGCGCTATGAAAACGTAACCATCTCGCTCTTCCACCCCATTGACACCGGTCAAGCTGTGCTGCTCCGATATGCCAAATTCTGTCCAGGCGGTCCGTGCTGCCAGGATGGCACGCCTCCGAAAAAGCAAAAGGAGGATCATGGCCTTACAACAGGACGAACCTCGGGAGCTCGCCACCGAACTCCCGAGTCGTCACCTCCCGGCGGTTTCGTACCGTGACCTGCCGGAGCCCAAGCCCCTCAAGGGGATCCTGGGCGCCAGCATCATCCTGACCGCCACCGCGATCGGCTCCGGCGAGTTCGTGCTCTGGCCCTACATCACCTCCCAGGTCGGGCTCATCCTGATGTGGGCGGCGGTCGTCGGCTTCCTGACCCAGTACTTCCTCAACATGGAGATCGAGCGCTACACGCTCGCGACCGGCGAGACGGCGGTCACGGGCTTCACGCGCAGCTGGAAGCCGTGGGCCGTGCTGTTCGTCCTCATGGCGATCATCCCGAACATGTGGCCGGGATGGGGCACCGGGGCCGCGACCCTGATCACCTACATCGTCGGCGGCGGCAGCGTCGTGCCCATCGCGATCGCCGCCATGGTCGCGATCGGACTCGCGCTCACGCTGTCGCCCGTCGTCTACCAGACGGTGGAGAAGGTCCAGACCGTCCTCGTCGCGTTGATCGCGGTGTTCCTCGTCGTCGCGGTCACAACTGCGACCGGCGCGTCCGACTGGGGCGCGTTCGGGGCGAGCTTCGCGAAGGTGGGGCAGTTCCCGCCGTTCGAGGCGGTCGGTGGCATCGCGGCTCTGCTGGGAGCGATCGCCTTCGCCGGTGCGGGTGGTGCGAGCAACCTGGTGCAGAGCAACTGGATCCGCGACAAGGAGATGGGCATGGGCGCCTACATCCCGCGGATCACCTCGCCGTTCACCGGCCAGGAGGAGGCCGCGCCGGCGCTCGGGTACATGTTCAAGGAGGACGAGGAGAACCTGCGTCGCTGGCGCGGCTGGTGGAAGGTCGCGAACATCGAGCAGTTCTTCACGTTCTTCGTGCTCGGCTGCCTCACGCTCGTGATCATGTGCGTGCTGGCGTACTCGACGCTGTCAGGCAAGGACGTGCCAAGCGATGACTTCGCGTTCCTCCAGACCGAGGGCCAGATCCTCGGCGAGCAGTTCGGCAACTGGTTCACGATCGCCTTCTGGGCCGCGGGGCTGTTCGCGCTGTTCTCGACCGAGCTCGGCATCATCGACTACGTGAGCCGGCTCACCGCCGACACCCTCAAGGTCACGGCGTTCCGGGAGAGCGGGAAGGTCACCGAGAGCCGGATCTACGTCGTCATGGTCTGGCTGATGATCCTCTTCGGTTCGGTGATCCTGCTGGTCGGGTTCGATCAGCCGCTCGTCCTGCTGATCATCGCGTCCTCACTCAGCGGGATCGTGATGTTCGTGTACTCGGTGATGCTCACCGTGATCAACCGTCGCTTCCTGCCGGCGTCGATCCGGCTGTCGGGGTTCCGGCTGGTCGTGATGGTGTTCGCGATCCTGTTCTACGGGGGCTTCTCGCTCCTGCTGGTGCTCGACCAGTTCGGCATCAGCCTGGGATGATGTAGGCAACCGATGTTGAAACGGCTGTGGCTGCGCCTCCTGATGGCGATGACGCTCTGGATCGCGTTCATCGCCATCCTGTGGGCGCTCGGCATGTTGGACTGACGCGCCTTCCTGGCGCGTCAGTCCGGCCAGGCACGCAGACAGGGGTCCCGCCGCACGGGGGAAACGGCGGGACCCCTGTTCGTCGGCCCCGAAGGACTGACATCTCTTGTTTACTCGTGAGTAGGCCTGGTGCACAAGGTGGGGGCAGGTGACCTGGTGTCCAGATCCGGACATCGGGGCGACCCTCCGTGACACGCTGGTCGCGTGACCGTCGCCGTTGCCCTGCTCATGGTCAGCTTCGCGGTCCTGCTCCTGGGCGCGTTCGTGTTCACCAACGCCGTCGAGTGGGCTGGGGTTCGGCTCAATCTCGGTCACGGGGCGGTGGGGAGCATCCTGGCCGCCGTGGCGACCGCCCTCCCGGAGTCGGTGATCCCGGTCGTGGCGATCATCGGAGGTGAGCGGACCGGACAGATCGCGATCGGGGCGATCGTGGGCGCGCCGTTCCTGCTCGGCACCGTGGCGATGGCCCTCGTGGGACTCACCGTCCTGGCCTACCGGAAACGGCGGCCACAGGGCGTACGGCTCCGGCTGCACCACGAAGCCACCCGCCGTGACCTCGTGGTGTTCATGTCCTTCCTGTCCGTCGCCCTGATCCTGGGCCTCGTCCACAGCAGTGCGCTCAACATCGCTGCGGCGATCCTGTTCGTCGTGGCGTACGGGGGCTACGTGTGGCGGACAATCGCGGCCGGCGGTGGCGCGTCCGGCGACGAGGAGGGGCTCGGCGGGCTCTTCTTCGACCCCAGCAAGCAGGATCCTCCGCACAACGCCCAGATCGTCGCCCAGATCGCGGTCGGGCTCGCGTTGATCATCGGAGGAGCGCAGCTGTTCGTGGCGCAGATCGAGTGGATCGCCCACCGGACGGGCGTGCAGCCCCTGGTGCTCGCGCTGGTGCTCGCGCCGCTCGCGAGCGAGCTTCCCGAGAAGGTCAACAGCTTCCTGTGGGCCCACGAGGGCAAGGACACGCTCGCGCTTGGGAACATCACCGGGGCCATGGTCTTCCAGTCGATGATCCCCGTCGCGGTCGGCATGGCTTTCACGCCCTGGGAGCTTCCGATCCCGGCGGTGGCGGCCTCCGCGTGCGCGGTGGTGGGGGGCGCGGTGTGCCTGCTGGCGGTGTGGCGTGCCGGCCGGTTCTCCCCGCCGTACGTGATGACCTGGGGCGCGCTCTACGGGGGCGTGGTGTACGTGATCTTGCGGTGAGCCGCCCGTGACGCGGTCCCGTCGACCCCGTAACGTCGTTTCTCATCGCCGACAGTCACCTGCTCGACCTCGCCCGGCGGGCGCAGCGCCGTCCCGCCGTCACCCTCGTCACCGCCGTCAGCATCGTGCTGCCTTTCGTCGCGGCGCTCGCGGGGACGGCCGGGTACGCAGCCGCCGTCCTGCCGGCGACCCGGGACCTCTCCCCGCTGGGGTCCGCGACCGCCCGGCTGCTCGTGCTCCTGCTGAGCTTCGGCGTGATGAGCCTGCTGGCGTGGCTGTGGGTGGCCCGCGTCGAGCAGCGGCCGTTCCGCACCCTCGGCTTCGAGCGTCCGTCCGGCGGTCCCGCCGTGCGCGGGCTGCTGCTCGGCCTCACCATGTTCGGGGCCGTCGCCGCCGTCCTGGCCGTGCTGGGCTTCACCACGACGACGGGCGGGGCGGCTGACCCGGCCGTGCTCGCGGCGGTCGGTACGACCTGCGTCGGCTGGGCGGTGCAGGGCAGTGCGGAGGAGATCGTGTTCCGGGGCATGCTGCTGCAGAGCGTGGCGCTGCGCTTCGGCCCTCGGGCGGGGGTCGCGGTCTCGGCGATGGTGTTCACCCTGCTGCACGGCCTCAACCCGGGCTTCACGGGCCTGGCGGCGCTCAACCTCTTCCTGGTCGGGGTCTTCCTCGGGTGGTACGCGCTGCGCGCCGGGTCGCTGTGGGGCGTCTGCGGCTGGCACGCGGCCTGGAACTGGGTGCAGGCCAACGTCCTCGGCTACTCGGTGAGCGGTCTCGGGGACCGTGCGACGGCCCGGATCACGGTCATCGACGTGACCGAGACGGGTCCCGACTGGCTGACCGGCGGCCGGTTCGGACCGGAGGCCGGACTCGTGACCACGGCCGTGCTGGCCTGCGGCATCGCCGTGCTGTCGGTCCGTAGGCGGCCAGGAACACGCCGCGTCGCCCGATAACCCCTCAGCGGGTAGCCAGGAACGCCACGACGTGGGCCAGGTCACGCCGGCACGCGCCGCGGAACCGCCTCGTCAGGGCTTGCTGGATGGCGCAGAGCTGATCGTCACTCAGCCGCAGGCGCCGTGCCATGCGGCTGGGTGACTGCGCGCCGTGCCAGGCCACAACGAGCGTTCCTCCGGGCCGCAGGACACGGGCGATCTCCTCGACCCCGGCCCCGAGGTCGGGCCAGATCGCGATGTTGTTGACCGCCAGCACATGGTCGAAGGAAGCGTCGCGATAGGGCAGGTGGGCGGCGTCGCCCTCGCGTAGCTCGACGCGCCGCTCGGCCACCGCCACGCGGTTCGCCCGGGTCGCCTGGCTCCGCATCGCGGCCGAGGGGTCCACGCCGGAGATCAGCGCGGTGGGGAAACGCGCGGCCAGCAGCCGCACCAGCCGCCCCGGGCCGAACCCCACCTCGAGGATCCGCGTCCCGGGGGGCACGTCGAGCAGATCGGCGACCTCGTGCTGCTCGCTCTCGTTGCCGCGCGCCATCAGCCAGCCCGCGATGTGGCCCAGCGGACCGCGCGGCAGGGCGAACGGGTTGGACGGCGCGTCCGTGGGCTCCACGTGTCGATACAACCACAGCGCCCGCGGCCCCCGGCGCTACTGGGCGCTACTGGCGCTACCGCACGCCGCCGCCCGGAGTGCGGCGCCCGCCCGTATCGGTGGCCCCGTGCAGCGGCCGGCCCGAGAACCACGAGGCCGGTGGCGGCTCCCGGGCATCGATCTCTTCCTCGTCGTCGGGCAGCCCGGACACGTAGTCATCGTCATCGTCCGCGGCGAAGGCGAGGCTGAGCATGGAGTGCACCAGGAAGGCGGCCACCATCCCGACCAGCAGGCCGTAGTCGGCGACCGGTGCGAGCAGCGGGATCAGCCCGTCTTCGGGGAACGGCCCCGAGCCCGGCGCCGAGTGCGACCCCCCGACGGCCAGGGCCGCGCCGACGAGGAAGCTCACGATCGCCCGCCAGTTCCACCCACGGGCGAACCAATAAGGCCCTTCCGCCCGGTAGAGCCCCGGAAGGCTCAGCCGGGTGCGCCGGACGAGCCAGTAGTCGGCCACCAGCACCCCGGCCAGCGGCCCGAGCAGCCCTCCGTAGAAGCCCAGCCACGTGAAGATGTAGAGCTCCGGGCTGTCGAGCAGCCGCCAGGGCTGGATGAGGATCCCGATGACGCCCGTGGTCAGGCACCCCACCCGGAAGGTCACGATGCGCGGCGCCAGGTTGGAGAAGGCGTTGGCGGGGGCGACGGTGTTGGCGGCGATGTTCGCCGACAGCGTGGCGATGACGAGGGTGACCAGCGCGAAGACGATGAGGACCGCGTTGTGGAACTTCCCGGCCAGGGCCACCGGGTCCCATACCGGCTCGCGGTAGATGACCTCCGTGGCGGAGGCGATGAAGACCGACAGGACGGCGAAGAGCGTCATCGTCGTCGGCAGCCCCAGGCTCTGTCCCAGGCTCTGCTCGGTCTGACCTCGCGCGAAGCGCGTGAAGTCGGACATATTGAGCGACATCGTCGCCCAGAAGGCGATCATGCCCATCAAGGAGGGGAAGAACACCGGCCAGAACTCCGGCCCCCAGCCGAGCTCCGAGGGCTGTGACAGCAGCGGCCCGACACCCCCGGCCTCCAAGATCATCCAGCACATCAGGGCGATCACCACCGTCACTACGAACGGCGCCGACCAGTTCACCCAGCGCCGCAGGAAGTCCATGCCGCGGAGGATGATCGCCATCTCGAGGACCCAGAAGATCGCGAAGGACAGCCAGACGGTCCAGGGGTAGCCCAGGTAGGAGGTGGTCTCCGTCCAGTAGCCGCCGAGCACGGCCCCGACGACGGTGAAGATCGCCTGCCCGCCGACCCAAGTCTGGATGCCGAACCATCCACAGGCCACGAACCCGCGCAGCAGGGCGGCCAGGTGCGCCCCGCGTACGCCGAACGCGGCTCGCGCGAAGACCGGGAAGGGGATGCCGTACTTTGTTCCCGCATGGCTGTTGAGAAGCATCGGGACGAGGACGACGAGGTTGCCGAGCGCGATCGTGAGAACCGCCTGCAGCCAGTCCATCCCCAATGCGACTAGTCCGGAGGCAAGCAGATAGCTAGGGATGTTATGGGCGATCCCCATCCACAGGGCGGCGTAGTTGTACGTGCTCCAGGTCCGCTTCTCCAACGCGACCGGCGTCAGGTCGACGTTGCTGTAACGATCGTCCGCGCTCAGCCCTGGCTCGGCGAGCGCGAATCGACCCTCCGAGACGACGACATCGGTGTGCAACGCTGTTCCGGCCACGCCTTCTCCCGGAGACCGCACGACATGACTGATGGATATGAGGCGGTACGTCCCAACTGGGGAATCAACCCCCTGGGAGCATGTACCGTACTGGACCTGCCGGCCAAGTCAGGACCCCCTTTCCTCGCGAACGCGTCCATGGTCCAATGCTCTGTCGAGCCCCGATGGAGGAGGAGATTGTGAGCGTGGGCCAGGGGGGCCCGGCGCCTGTGCACGTCACCGGTCCCCGCGCGCCTAAGCGGACTTGGTGGGACCTGCGGAACGCCCGCATCGGAGCCAAGGTCGCCATGATCGTGGCCCTGCCGGTGGCGGGCCTGCTCGTGCTCGGCGGGCTGCGGATCCTGACGAGCCTGCAGGACGCGCTCGACGCGGGCCAGGTTCAGGAACAGGCCAGCCTGGGCGTGCGGGCATCAGCACTCGTCCACCAGCTGCAGTACGAACGGGCAATCGCCACGGACTACCTGGCGGGTGACCGGGACGCGGGGCAGGTGTTCGAGTCCGAGGTGGCGGAGGGTCAGGAGGCCGTCAAGGCGTTCCGGCGCGCCGAGGCCCGCTTCGTCAGCGAGTACGGTCACAACAACGCGACGGCCGTGCAGCTGCGCACCGTCGCGGGGCGTCTCGACACCCTCGGAGACATCCGGAAGTCCGTACTCTCGGACAACCTGACCGCCCCCGGGGCACGCGAGCGCTACACGACGCTGATCAACGACGTCCTCGACCTGCGGGAAGGCAGCGCCTTCGGCAGCGCCGACAGCGAGCTGGTCAAGGCGGTCGAGGCGGCGGCGGCCGTCTCCCGTGCGAAGGAGTTCGTGTCGCAGGAGCGCGCGCTGCTCACCGACGTGCTCGCCGAGGGATCGTTCGGGCCCGGCCAGTACAAGGACTTCGTCTACACGGTGGCCGCCAGGGACGCTGCGCTCGAGCAGTTCGACTCGATCGCGACGCCCGGGCAGGCCAGCCGCCTCCAGCGGATCCTCACCAACGATGCCGGGCGGATGGAACGCACGGCGATGAACGCCGACGGCCAGGGCGAGCTCGGCATCTCTCCCGACCAGTGGTCGGGGGCGATGCAGTCGTCGGCCAACGGCCTGCGTGCGACGGAGCGGAGCCTCGGCGACCAGGTCATCGACGAGGCCCAGGATGCCCGGGTCAGGGAGGCGCGAGGTGCGGTGATCGACACCGTGCTGATCGCGCTCGCCATCCTGATCGGCCTCCGGCTCACCCTCTCCGTGGCGCGGTCCATGGTGCGCCGTCTGAAGACGCTGCGGTCCACCGCGATCGAGGTCGCCGAGTACAGCCTGCCTGACGTGGTCCAGCGCCTGCAGGAGTCGGACGCCGTCGTCCACGTCGAGGACGAGGTGGCACCTGTCGAGATCGACTCGCGAGACGAGATCGGTGATCTGGGCCGGGCGTTCAACGCGGTGCACAGCGAGGCGCTGCGCACCGCCGCGGAGCAGGCCGCGCTGCGCCGCAACATCGCGACGATGTTCGTCAACCTGGCCCGTCGCAGCCAGACGCTCGTCGACCGGCAGCTGCAGCTCATCGACTCCCTCGAGCGCCGCGAGCAGGACTCCGAACGGCTGGAGAACCTGTTCAAGCTGGACCACCTGGCGACCCGGATGCGCCGCAACGACGAGAACCTTCTCGTGCTCGCTGGCCAGGAGATCGTCCGCCGGTGGATGCAGCCCGTGCCGCTCGTCGACGTCCTGCGGGCGGCGGCTGGTGAGGTCGAGCACTACCGCAGGATCGACGTGACCAATGTCGAGTCCAGCCTCTCGGTCGTCGGCCAGACCGTCAACGACGTGGTGCACCTGCTGGCCGAGCTGCTGGAGAACGCGACGGGGTACTCCCCACCGCAGACCCGGGTGACGGTGAGCGCTCGCCTCGTGACCTCCCACGTCCTGGTCGAGATCGGTGACAACGGCATCGGGATGCCCCCCGAGCAGCTCGCCGAGGCCAACGAGCGCCTGTCGCGCCCTCCGGAGCTCGACGTCGCGCTCTCCAAGATGATGGGCCTGTTCGTCGTCGGCCGGCTGGCCTTGCGCCACGGCATCAAGGTGCAGCTGCGCGCCGCGCCGCAGGGCGGCGTGATCGCCATGGTGATGCTGCCCGAGCACGCGATCGGGCGTGCCTCCTCGGGTGGCGTGGGCGAGCGCTCCGCGGACTCCCAGGGGGCGCGTTCGGATGGCCGCCCGCAGGGTCGCCCGGCGCTGGCTCCCGAGGCGTCCGGGCTCGGGGCGCGGCCCGGGGGGGAGCCTTCGCCCTTCGCCGGGAGGCGGCCGCCGACCTGGGGCCCCGCGGTACCC
>JBOHCZ010000013.1:0-4460 GCA_050699195.1 Streptomycetales bacterium | reverse complement strand
CGACCGGGACACGCCAAGATCCAAACATGTCTACAAACCAGACGCCGTCGACGACACGCCGACAACCAGACCATCCCGCTCGGGCGCCCTCCCAACGACCAGAGCCGATGACCTATCCAGTCACGATCTCGGATGGTCCCACGTGTGGGGTCCCATCGCGCGAGACGTCGAGATCCTCGGGCGGGCTCTCCCACTCCCATACGGGCAAGACCGCGGCTGCGCCGGTGAGCGCAGGTGTGTGGTCAATCCCGGCTCGCTGTTGCTGATCAGACCGCCACAGGGCGGTTGCTCTCTCGATAAAGCCCGCGAGTGGCGTGCCGGGAGTCGGTGTTGCGCCGGCCGTGCCCATCCCGATGTCGTCGAGAGTGAGAGTGCGCTGCAGGCGCTCGCCAAGGACCTCACATATCAAGTCCGGCGCCCGGCCGCGCGGGCGCTGTCCCTTGAGCCATCGTCCCACAGCGGTGTGGTCGTAGCGCGACGACTCGCCGCGCGCCTTCCTGGCCTGGTTGATGCGCATCGCGAGCCCGGCGTGCGAAATTCCGGTCTCGTCGAGCAACGCGTCGAGCAGGGAGTTGGGTTCCATCGTTCCCCGTTCCGATCAGTGATCGCATCGTAGCTGAACGAGACTCACACGGGGTGTGAAGCCATTGCGCACGCGGGGCGTTGACACACGCTCCCGCAGCCCAAGACAAAGCGGTTCCATTGATCCAGGACACCGACAGGGGGGTTGGCGTGACTGACTGCCCTAACTCACCGCTGCTTATGCGACGCCCACTTACTCCTCTCCGCCTATGTCGAGTGGAAGGGATGTCGTGATGGATATCGAGGTGTCGTGGGTGCTCACCGGCATTCGTTCGCTGGCTCGGTGCCGGGGTCGTACCCCCAGGGCGTCGTCTCCGCTCCTGCTCGCCCGGGTGGGCGGGGCGACGCCCCGGGGCCAACGGCTTACCGATACGAGGAGAGTCTTGTCATGACCGGTGATCGGCTGCCGCTTCCGCGCGGGATCGATACCTCCAGGCCGAGTACGGCGCGCATGTATGACTACTGGCTTGGAGGTAAGGATCATTACGCCGTCGATCGGGAGGCGGCGGAGAAGGTGCTTGCGGTGTTTCCGCAGGCTAGCTGGCTGGCGTTGGCCAACCGGCGGTTTTTGGTGCGGGCGGTGCGCTATTGCGCCCAGCGGGGTATCGATCAGTTCGTCGACATCGGGGCTGGGATCCCTACCATGCCGAACGTCCCGGAGGTCGCGCGCAAGATCAACCCGGACACCAGGGTCGTCGGGGTGGACAAAGACCCGGTTGTGGTGGTGCACAACAGGGCCCTGGTCGCCACCGACGAGCACATAGGGACGGTGGAGGGCGACATCCGCCGGCCCCTGGAGATCCTCGCTGATCCGGAGTTCAACGCCGTGATCGATCTCAACCGCCCGGTGGCGATGCTCCTGGTCGCGATCCTGCACTTCGTTCGTGACGAGGAGGACCCGGCCGGGATCGTGAGATACCTCGCCCATCACACGGCACCGGGTAGCTACGTGGTCATCAGCGCGGCAACCTCGACCGGCACCCCTGCTGAGACGATCGAGCAGATCGAACAGGTCTACCGTGGCGCGACCGAGCCGGTGATCTTCCGCCCAGAGGCCCATATCCGCTCGTGGTTCGACCCGTTCCACCTCGTCACCCCCGGGCTGGTCGAAGTGCAAGGCTGGCGGCCCGACGTCGCTGAACGCCGCACCGATGTGCGGATCGTCGGCGGCGTCGCCTACCAACCAGGATGGGTGGACTGACCAGCTACGTGGTCGCAGGCGCGCTCCACACGCGGTCATACGGCCGTAGCCGGGCCGTCGGTGCTCCACCCCGTTCACCGACGGCTCACCCGCTGTCCCCAGGTGCCCAGTGTCCCTTGACGCCCCGACATGAAAGAGAGACCCGATGACTATCGGTGAGAACTGTACTTCCAGCGGCATCCCCTTCGGCCTGTCGTTCATGTCGCCTCCGCCCGAATACCACACTGGGCTGCTGGCAGGGGCGCGGTTGGACCCCGTGACGCAGCTCGGCTATCTGGGAGGGGAGCTGTTGCATGAGGCGGTGTCTACGGTGGCGTTGGCCACCGGTACCGGACCGGATGGTCGAGATGCGATTGCGGTGGACACCGATCAGCCGAACGACTGAGCGGTTGAGATGGCTGAGTGTCCGCGGGTGCTGGTGTTGACAGCAGATCTCGACCCTACCGCAGACCGGGTGCTCGCGTGCCTGCGGGAACGCGGGGTGGCTTTCACGCGGTTCGACCCCGCGGTCTTCCCTGCTGATGGGCGGCTGTGGGCGGCGCTGGACGGGGGCGGGAGGTGGTCGGGACGGCTGCGTGGTGGTCCACGTGCAGTGGACCTGGCAGAACTGCGTGCCGTGTGGTATCGCCGTCCGGGCGAGGTCACGCCTCGCCATGGGCTCGGGGCCGAGCAGGAGCGGTGGTGCGCGGCACAAGCCCGTGAGGGGCTGTACGGGGTGTTGGGCTCGCTTCCCGGAGTGCGGTGGGTCAACGACCCGCTCGTCGCGCGCATCGCCGCCAGCAAGCCTCGGCATCTCGCTGCGGCAGCCGCCTGCGGGCTGGCGGTCCCGCCCACCCTTGTCACCAATGTCCCGGCGGAGGTGGTGGAGTTCGCCGAGGGCGTGGGCCGGCGGATCGTCACCAAACCGCTGCATTCGCGATCTCCGCGTGATGCGGCCGGCAACCTCACTGGGCTCCTCTACACCCGCCGAGTGCCCCGCGAGCGGTGGGCCGATCCGACCATTGCCACCACCGCCCACCAGTTCCAGGCAGAGATCTGTCCGCGCAGCCACGACGTTCGGGTCACCGCCGTGGGCACCACCCTGTTTCCGGTGGAGATCCACGCTGAGTCCGAGGCTGCTGCGCTCGACTGGCGGGCCGATTATGCGGGGCTGCACTACAAGGTCGGTACCCTCCCGGACCCGGTGGCCGCTGGGGTGCGCAGACTCCTCCGACACTTCGGCATCGCGTTCGCCGCTCTTGACTTCGTGGTAGCCGAGGACGGGACGCACTACCTGGTGGACCTGAACCCGAATGGCCAGTGGCTGTGGATGGAAACTCAGGCCGGCCAACCCATCAGCGCCGCAATCGCCGACCTGTTGACTCAACCACGAATGGATGAAGACCCGTGACAGATTCCTCTGCCCAGGCACCGCGGATCGAACAGCGCGCGGCGATCAAGCGTGCCGCCCTCGTCGAGAAGCTCGTTGCCTCTGGTGACCTCACCACCGCCGCGTGGCGGGAGGCTTTCGCGGCCGTGCCCCGGCACGTCTTCGTGCCCCGCTACCTCACCCAACCCCACTACCAGTTGGTCGACGGAGCCAACCCCGACCAGCACGACGAGTGGCTCGACGCGGTCTACGCCGACCGCACCCTGATAACCGCACAGGTGGGCGGCATGCCCACGTCGTCGGGCACCATGCCGTCCCTGGTGGCCTATATCCTCGAACACCTCGACATCGCCGACGGCCACAAGGTGGTGCAGGTCGGCACCGGAACCGGCTACACCGCCGCCCTGCTCGCCCAACGCCTCGGTGACGACGCGGTGGTCAGCATCGACATCGACCCCGACCTCAGTGCGCAAGCGCGCGAGCGCCTCGCCGCGACCGGGCACCGCCCCCTCGTCCTCACCGGCAACGGAGCCGACGGCCACCCGCCGCTCGCCCCTTACGATCGCATCGTCGCCACCTGCGCCATCGGAGCCGTGCCACCCGCGTGGCCGGCCCAAACCCGACGAGGGGGCATCATCCTCGCCCCCCTCGCAGCCGGGTTCGCCCGCCTCACCGTCCACGACCCCCACACAGCAGAGGGCGCCTTCCTCGACTCACCCGCCTACTTCATGCCCCTGCGCCCGGGCCCCACCCCAGACCTGCCGGACGACCCCCCGCCCCGCAGCCAGAACGCACCCGGCGACGCTCGACCCACCGAGCTATCGTCACAACACACGATCTGGAACAACGACTTCCGCTTCTACCTCAGCCTCCACGCACCCGAACTCGCCTTCGGCCGCCACGGACCCACCCTCGACCACGCCACCGTGTATCACCCGGACGGATCGACTGCCCGCCTCGACCCGACCGACAGCGGCCCCAGCCTCGTTACCCAAGCCGGACCACGACGCCTCTGGGACCAGCTCGAAAGCACCCACAAGACCTGGGAGCACCTCGGAAAGCCCAGCCGCGAGCGCTACCGAATCATCCTCACACCCCAACGCCAGAGCATCTGGCTCGACCACCCGGACAGCGGTCGCACCTGGCAGCTTCCCCTGTGAGCCTGCGCCGTCTTGATCCCGGTCAGTCCCACCTGCCGAAGACCACGACCTGCAGCCGCTTGGTGGAAGTCAGCCGCCACAGCTGCCGCGCGTCCTCGACGTAGAAGTTGACGCATCCGTGGCTGTGTCCCCGGTAGGGGTCCATCAT
>JBOHCZ010000012.1:0-6193 GCA_050699195.1 Streptomycetales bacterium | reverse complement strand
GCGCCACCGAGGCCCCGACCAGCCCGGCGTCCGCGGCACCCCGCAGCGTCGTGACCCGCACACCGGCCTCCGGCAGGGCACGCAGCACCGCCTCCAGCCATGCGGGACCCTCGTGCCACCAGTGCCCGAACAGCTCGGTGTCGTAGGCCACGACCACCAGGCCGGGGCGTCCCTTGCGCTGGGCGCGCAGGCCGAGCAGGCGCTCGCGCACCACGGAGGCGAAGTCGCGCGCGTCGGCCTCCACGGCGGCCCGTCCCGCCGCGGGGTCGTACGGGGCCTTGTCCTCGGGGGGCACCCGTACGCCTGTGACCCGGGCCGGCCGGAAGCCCGAGGCGTGGTCGAAGGTGTGGAAGTCGCGGTAGCGCGGCCCGCCCGGGTACCCGCGTCGCGGCGACCAGACCCGGTAGGTCACGTCCAGGTCGCGCCCGAAGGCCACCACGCGGGAGTCCCCTACCTGCACGCCTTCCGCGGTCGACCGGCCGGCGGCGAGCAGCGTCGGCCCGTCGACCAGGAAATGCCGCACGCCCTCCGCGGCGTAGAGCGACTCGAGCCCGGGGCGGTAGCCGCACTCCGGCGCCCAGATGCCGGCCGGCCGCGTTCCGAAGCGCAGCACCGCGTCGTCGAGTCCGGTCCGCAGCGCGAACCGGGCGACCCGCTTGTCGAGCAGCGGCTGGAACGGGTGGGTCGCCGGGCCGCCGAGCAGCTCGACGGTCCCCGAGTCGGCGAGCCGCCGCAGCACCGGTGAGGCCCCGACGCGCCACCTGGTCTCGAAGTCGTCGAGAGCGCGGGTCGCGTTCTGGAACTCGTAGGTCGCGAGGTCGCGCAGGTGCGGCTCGCGCCGGCCCGCCAGCCCCTCCGCGCGGGTCTGCCAGAACCCCAGCCAGGTGTGGAACTGCCGCAGGCAGTACGGGTCGTCGAGCTGCGCGGCGAGCACCGGTGTCACGCCCAGCGTGACCAGGTCGCGGCGGCCCTCGTCCGCGAGACGCTCGAGCATCCGTACGACGGGGAGGTACGCGGACGACCACGCCTGGTAGAGCCATTCCTCGCCCACCGGCCAGGAGCCGTGGTGGGCGAGCCACGGGAGGTGGGTGTGCAGGACGACGCAGCAGGTCCCGATCAACGGGGGCCGATCAGCCGACGCGCCATCGCACCATCCGGGTCAACGCCGCACCGCGACGACGACGAGATCCAGCGCGGTCTCGACGTCCACGGGGACGAGCTCGAAGTCGTCGCAGGTGACCGACTCGACCACCTCCCGGAGCTCGGGTTCCCACCCGTCCGGCTCGGCTGCGAGCTGCGCGGCGACGATCGCGCCGTGCTCGCCCTCCCACTCGGTGATCCGCTGCCCGTGCTGCACGCCGAGCACGCGGAGCACCTCGAAGCTCGGGTCGAGGAGGTCGATCAGCTCATCGGCGGTGAACTCGTGGTGGTGGAAGGGGTTGGCGGGGCCCTGCTCGGTGTCGGCCTCCGTGTCGGGCTCCGTGGAGCCCGGGGAGAACGTGTTGCGATTGGGGGTGCTGATCAGCAACGACCCGACCGGCCGCAGCACCCGCGCGCCCTCCCTCACCAGGGCCTTCGGGTCCCAGAGGTGCTCGATGACCTGGAGGGACACGACGGTGTCGAAGGTCCGGCCGCTGAAGGGGAGCGCGGTGACGTTCCCTCGGACCGGCACCAGCGCGGGATAGGTCCGCTTCACGTGGTCGATGGTCTGGGCGTCGTAGTCGAGGGCGACGACGCGGGCGTCGGCCTGCGTGCGGAGCAGCTCGCCGCCGTACCCCTCGCCGCACCCTGCCTCCAGCACGTCGGCATGCAGGCAGTAGCGCGTGAGTGCGCGGTAGGCGGCCTCGTGGCGGCGGAACCAGTAGTTCTCGGCGGGGACGCCGGGCAGGGTGCGCTCGCCGGTGAGCTTCAACGTTGTCATGGACGGTGAGCTCCAGAGTGATCGGAACCGGAACGCGTGGGGCGAGCCCAATCTTCCTAGAGATCTCGCGTTCCGTCGATCCGGCCGCCGCCGGCGGACGATCGCCGCCGCCGGCCGGCAAGCCGGTTGCATGGCGCTGACTACTCGTGGGTAACATATCCGGCGTGCCGGCCGGCGGTACCCGCGGGCGACAGCCCGCCGACCGCCTGGCAGGCTGGTGTGCGACCAGGTGGGTGGCCGTCCTCGCGGGCGGCCCGGCAGCCGCAACGTACGGAGGTCGGCCTTCGGCCGTGAACGCCCTATGAACATCGTCGTCTGCGTCAAGCAGGTTCCGGACACGTGGGCCGAGAGGAAGCTCGACGCGCAGGACAAGACGCTCGACCGCCAGTCCGTCGATGCGGTGATCAACGAGCTCGACGAGTACGCCGTGGAGGAGGCGCTGCGCCTCAAGGAGGCCCACGGCGGCGAGGTCACCGTGCTGTCCATGGGCCCGGAGAAGGCTGCCGAGACCATCCGCAAGGCGCTGTCCATGGGTGCGGACGCCGGCATCCACGTGGTCGACGACGCGCTGCACGGCTCCGACGCCGTAGGGACCTCCCACGCGATCGCCCAGGCGCTGCGCACGGTGGAGTTCGACGTCGTGGTGTTCGGCTCGGAGTCGACCGATGCCCGGATGTCGGTGCTGCCGGCGATGGTCGCGGAACAGCTCGGGGTGAGCCAGCTGACGTTCGCCAACAAGGTCGAGGCCGACCCCGGCGCCCGGCGGATCACGGTCGAGCGGGTCACCGACTACGGCTACGACGTCGTCGAGGGCGCGCTGCCCGCGGTGGTCAGCGTCGTCGAGAAGATCAACGAGCCCCGCTACCCCTCGTTCAAGGGCATCATGGCGGCGAAGAAGAAGCCGGTGACGACGCTGTCGTGCGCCGACGCGGGCATCGAGACCGGCAAGGTCGGGCTGGCGGCCGCGTGGACGCAGGTGGCCGACTTCGCCGACCGCCCGCCGCGCGCGGCCGGCACCACCGTCGCCGATGAGGGTGACGGCGGGCGCAAGCTCGCGGAGTTCCTGGCCGCGCAGAAGTTCATCTGATAGGGGCGTCTTCGAAATGGCTGAGATTCTGGTCCTCGTCGACCACCTCGAGGGCGAGGTCAAGAAGGTCACGCTCGAGCTGCTCACCAAGGCGCGGGCGCTGGGTGAGCCTTCGGCGGTGTTCGTCGGCGCCGGCTTCGACTCGGCGAAGGGCCGGCTGGCCGAGTACGGCGCCGGCCGCTGCTACGTCGCCGACGACGCGGAGCTCGAGCGCTACGTCGTCGCTCCCAAGGTCGAGGTGCTCGCCAAGCTCGTGGCGGAGCGCTCACCCGCGGCCGTGCTCATCCCCTCGACGCTGGAGGGAAAGGAGGTCGCGGGGCGGCTCGCGGTGCGGGCCTCCTCCGGGGTGATCACGGACGCCGTGGACATCAGCCCCGAGCTGGTCGCCGAGCAGTCGGTGTTCGGCGGCGCGACGATCGTGCACTCCACGGTGACCCGCGGCACGCCGATCTTCACCGTCCGGCCGAACGCCACCGCTCCGGAGCCCAGCGAGGGGGCGGCCGAGCGCGCCGACGTGTCGGTAGAGCTGCCCGAGGCGGCCGCCGGGGCGCGTGTGGTCGAGAAGGTCGTGGCCGAACGGGGCGGGCGGCCCGAGCTGACCGAGGCCGCGATCGTGGTGTCGGGCGGCCGCGGTGTCGGTGGGGCGGAGAACTTCGTGATCATCGAGGGGCTCGCCGATGCTCTGGGCGCCGCTGTCGGCGCTTCCCGTGCGGCCACGGACGCGGGGTGGTACCCCCACCAGCACCAGGTCGGGCAGACCGGGCAGACGGTGTCGCCGCAGCTCTACATCGCCTGCGGCATCTCCGGGGCGATCCAGCACCGGGCCGGGATGCAGACCTCGAAGACCATCGTCGCGATCAACAAGGATGCCGAGGCGCCCATCTTCGAGCTGGTCGACTACGGGGTGGTCGGTGACCTGCACAAGGTCGTCCCGCAGCTGACCGAGGAGATCAACAAGCGCAGGGGCTGACCTTGCCACGCGTCGGCCCGGCCGCGGCGGATCCTCGCCGCACGGCAGCCCGACGTAAACTGCGGCCGATGGCGTACTTCGATCACGCGGCCACCACCCCGATGCTCCCGGAGGCCATCGCCGCCATGACGGCCGAGCTCGGGGTGCTCGGCAACCCCTCGTCGCTGCACGCCTCGGGCCGCAGGGCCCGCCGCGTCGTCGAGGAGTCGCGCGAGACGCTGGCCCGGGCGCTCGGCGCCCGTCCCAGCGAAGTGGTGTTCACCGGCGGCGGCACCGAGGCGGACAACCTCGCCGTCAAGGGCACCTACTGGGCCAGGCGGGCCGAGGACCCCCGGCGGGACCGGGTGCTGGCCAGCGCCGTCGAGCACCATGCGGTGCTCGACCCGGTCCGCTGGCTCGCCGAGCACCAGGGCGCCCGGGTCGAGTGGCTCGATGTCGACGTGTCCGGGCGTGTCGACCCCGCCACGCTGCGCGCCGCCATCGAGCGCGACCCCGAGTCGGTGGCCCTCGTCACGGTGATGTGGGCGAACAACGAGGTCGGCACCGTCCAGCCGGTGACGGCGCTCGCCGAGATCGCCCATGACTACGGCGTACCCGTGCACTCCGACGCCGTACAGGCGGTCGGCCAGCTGCCGGTCGACTTCGCGGCGAGCGGCCTCGACGCCATGACCGTCACCGGGCACAAGCTGGGCGGCCCGTTCGGTGTCGGGGCCCTGCTGCTCGCGCGCGGCCTGACCCCGCGTCCGGTGCTGCACGGCGGCGGCCAGGAGCGCGACGTGCGCTCCGGCACCCTCGACACCCCGGCCGTCGCGGGGTTCGCGGCGGCGGTGGAGATCGCGGTCAAGCGTCAGCCCGAGCACGCCGAGCAGCTGCGGGAGCTGCGTGACGAGCTGGTGGAGCGGCTCTGCGCGGCGGTCCCGGGCGTCGTGCTCAACGGGGACCGCGACGGTGGCCTCGGTCACCGGCTGCCGGGCAACGCCCACTTCTCGTTCCCGGGATGTGAGGGCGACTCGCTGCTGCTCCTGCTCGACGCCCGTGGCATCGAGTGCTCGACCGGATCGGCGTGTTCGGCCGGGGTCGCCCAGCCCAGCCACGTGCTGCTGGCGATGGGGGGCGACGGCGAACGGGCCCGGGGGTCCCTGCGCTTCTCGCTGGGACACACCTCGACGAGAGCCGATGTCGACGCGCTGGTCGATGCGATCGGGCCGGTCGTCGAGCGGGCCCGCAGGGCCGGCCTCACCGGCAGCCGGCGCGAACCCCGTGGCCCGGCCTCGCACACGCCATAGCCTGTAACGGTGTCCACCGAGCCAGCGACCAGCGCCCCGGGGCACACTGACGTGCCCCGGCTGCGGGTGCTCGCCGCGATGTCGGGCGGCGTCGACTCGGCCGTCGCCGCCGCCCGGGCGGTCTCCGCGGGCCACGACGTGACCGGCGTCCACCTCGCGCTGTCCACCAACCCCACGTCGCTGCGCGACGGCGCGCGGGGCTGCTGCACGCTGGAGGACGCCCGTGACGCGCGACGTGCGGCCGACGTCATCGGCATTCCGTTCTACGTGTGGGACGTCGCGGAGCGCTTCCGCGAAGACGTCGTCGAGGACTTCGTGGCGGAGTACGCCGCCGGGCGTACGCCCAACCCCTGCCTGCGCTGCAACGAGCGCATCAAGTTCGCGGCGGTGCTCGACCGGGCGCTCGCGCTGGGGTTCGACGTGCTCTGCACCGGCCACCACGCCCGCATCCTCGACGGCCGCGCAGGGCGCGAGCTGCACCGTTCCGTCGATCCAGGCAAGGACCAGTCCTATGTGCTCGGCGTGCTGACCGCCCGGCAGCTCGCGGTGGCGATGTTCCCGCTGGGCGACTCGACCAAGGACGAGGTGCGCGCGGAGGCCGCCAGGCGCGGGCTCGCCGTGGCCGACAAGCCGGACAGCCACGACGTCTGCTTCATCGCCGACGGCGACACCCGGGGCTTCCTCGAGGGGCGGCTCGGCCCGCGCCCGGGTGAGATCGTCGACACCGCCGGGGCGGTCGTGGGCACCCACCAGGGGGTGCACGGCTTCACCGTCGGGCAGCGGCGGGGGCTGGGCATCGGACGTCCCGTCCCCGACGGCCGGCCGCGCTACGTCCTCGACATCTCGCCCGCGACCAACACCGTGACCGTCGGCACCGCCGGGGACCTCGACGTCCGGGAGGTCACAGGCACCGGCCCGCGGTGGTGCGG
>JBOHCZ010000011.1:0-3756 GCA_050699195.1 Streptomycetales bacterium | reverse complement strand
GCGCTGCGCCGGCCGCTGAACCGTCGGACGGTCTGGCCGCCGCGCCCTCCAGCGCGCCCTCCAGCCGGGTGCGCGCCCGCCTCGCGCGGCTGGGGGCCCAGCGCAGCAACAACCTCAACCCCGTGCTCGAGCCGCTGTTCCGCACGGTGCGCAGCTCCCACCCCAAGGCCGACCTCCGGGAGATCCGGCGCGCGTACCACGTCGCCGAGCGCTTCCACCGCGGGCAGCGGCGCAGGAGCGGTGACCTCTACATCACCCACCCGCTGGCCGTCGCGACGATCCTGGCCGAGCTCGGCATGACGCCCCCGACTCTCGTGGCGGCGCTGCTCCACGACACCATCGAGGACACCGACTACACCCTCGGCGGGTTGCGGCGTGAGTTCGGGGACGAGGTGGCGTCGCTGGTCGACGGTGTGACCAAGCTCGACAAGGTCAAATACGGCGACGCGGCGCAGGCCGAGACCGTCCGCAAGATGGTCATCGCGATGGCCCGCGACATCCGGGTGCTCGTGATCAAGCTCGCCGACCGGCTGCACAACATGCGCACGCTGCGCTTCCTCAAGAGGCAGAAGCAGGAGCAGAAGGCCCGCGAGACGCTCGAGATCTACGCCCCGCTGGCCCACCGGCTGGGCATGAACACGCTCAAGTGGGAGCTCGAGGACCTGGCGTTCGCGACCCTGTACCCGAAAATGTACGACGAGATCGTGCGACTGGTGGCCGAGCGTGCCCCCAGCCGCGACGAGTACCTCGCAGGTGTGATCGACCAGGTGCAGCGAGACCTGCGGGAAGCCAAGATCAAGGCGACCGTGACGGGCCGGCCCAAGCACTACTACTCGATCTACCAGAAGATGATCGTGCGGGGTCGCGACTTCGCCGAGATCTACGACCTCGTCGGCATCCGGGTGCTCGTCGACACCGTCCGCGACTGCTACGCGGGCCTTGGTACCATCCACGCCCGCTGGAACCCGGTCCCTGGGCGCTTCAAGGACTTCATCGCGATGCCCAAGTTCAACATGTACCAGTCGCTGCACACGACGGTCATCGGGCCCGCGGGCAAGCCTGTCGAGCTGCAGATCCGCAGCTTCGACATGCACCGGCGCGCCGAGTACGGCATCGCGGCGCACTGGAAGTACAAGGAGGCCGCCGCCGGGGCGGCCGCCAAGGGCGGCATGTCCGCCGACCAGGGCGCCAACGACATGGCGTGGCTGCGCCAGCTGCTGGACTGGCAGAAGGAGACCGAGGACCCCGGGGAGTTCCTCGAGTCGCTGCGCTTCGACCTCAGCGCGTCAGAGGTCTTCGTCTTCACCCCCAAGGGCGACGTGATCGCGCTGCCCTCCGGGTCGACCCCGGTCGACTTCGCGTTCGCCGTGCACACCGAGGTCGGCCACCGATGTATCGGAGCGCACGTCAACGGCCGTCTCGTGCCGTTGGAGAGCAAGCTCGACAACGGCGACCTCGTCGAGATCTTCACCTCCAAGTCCCCCCACGCCGGGCCCAGCCGCGACTGGCTGAGCTTCGTCGCGAGCCCCCGCGCGCGCAACAAGGTCCGCCAGTGGTTCTCCAAGGAGCGCCGCGAGGAGGCCATCGAGCAGGGCAAGGAGTCCATCGCCCGGGCGATGCGCAAGCAGAACCTCCCGCTGCAGCGGCTGCTCACCAGCGAGTCCCTCGTCACCCTCGCCCACGAGTTGCGCTACACCGACATCTCGGCCCTCTACGCCGCCATCGGCGAGGGCCGCGTGTCGGCCCAGTCGGTGGTGCAGCGGCTCGTCGACTCCCTCGGCGGCGAGGAGGGGGCGACCGAGGACCTCGCCGAGGCCACCACCCCCACCACCGCCCGTCGACCCCGCCCCGCGGGCGATCCCGGTGTCGAGGTGAAGGGCGTGGGGTCCGACATCTGGGTCAAGCTCTCGCGGTGCTGCACGCCCGTGCCGGGCGACGTGATCGTGGGTTTCGTCACGCGCGGCAACGGGGTGTCGGTGCACCGCGTCGACTGCGGCAACGTCGAAGCCCTCTCGACCCAGCCGGCCCGGCTCGTCGACGTCGAGTGGTCACCGAACGCCTCGTCGGTCTTCCTCGTCGCGATCACCGTGGAGGCCCTCGACCGGTCCCGTCTGCTGTCCGACATCACCCGCGTGCTCTCGGACCAGCACGTGAACATCCTGTCCGCGTCCGTGTCCACCACACGTGACCGGGTGGCGGTGAGCCGGTTCACCTTCGAGATGGGCGATCCCAAGCATCTCGGTCACGTGCTCAAGGCGGTGCGCGGCGTCGACGGCGTCTTCGACGCCTACCGCGTCACCAGCGCCCGGCACGCCTGATCAGTTCCGCTGGGGCGGCTCCCCGCTCAGGTCGGCAAGCGTGTGCTCCGCCTCGGCGAGCCATTCCTTACGGGCCGCCGCCGCGGTCGCCGCGTCGTCGGCCTCCCGGTCGCGGCCCTGCTCGCGCGCCTTCGCGGCGCGTTCCTCGAGCTGGCTGATCGACGAGCGGAGCTGGGCGACGGTGTCCTCGGCGCGGGCCCGGGCCTCGGGGTTGGTGCGACGCCACTCGGCGTCCTCGGCCTCGCGGATGGCCCGCTCGACGGCGTGCAGCCGGCCTTCCAGGCGCGGCTTCGCGTCGCGGGGCACGTGGCCGATCGCCTCCCAGCGTTCCTTGATCGGCCGCAGCGCCGAGCGGGCGGCCCGCGGATCGGAGGCGGTGCGCAGCGCCTCGGCCTCGGCGAGCAGCCGCTCCTTGTGCAGCTGGTTGTCGCGTTGCTCGTGGTCCCGCTCGGTGAAGACCTTCGAACGCGCCGAGAAGAAGGCGTCCTGCGCGGCCCGAAACCGGGACCAGAGGTCGTCCTCGACCTCGCGGCGCGCCCGGCCCGCGGCCTTCCACTCCCGCATCAGGTCGCGGAACCGGCTCGACGTGGGACCCCACTCGCGCGAGTCGGCGAGCGACTCGGCCTCGGCCACGAGCCGCTCCTTGCGGTGGCGGGACTCCTCGCGATGTTCGTCGAGCACCGCGAAATGCGCCTTGCGGCGCTTGGTGAAGCTCGAGCGTGCGGCGCTGAAGCGGCGCCACAGGGCGTCGTCCGTCCTGCGGTCGAGGCGAGCGACGGCCTTCCACTGGTCGACGAGGTTGCGGAGGGCCTGCCCACCCTGACGCCAGTCGTCGCCCGCGGCGATCCGCTCGGCCTCCTCGACGATGCGTTCCTTCGCCGCACGCGCCTGGTCAGAGGCCGCCGCCTTCGCCGTCTTGACCTCCTCCCTGCGCTGCTGGAGGCGCTCTGCCAGGCTGTCGAGTCGCGCGTCGAGTGCGCCCAGGTCGCCGATCGCGTTGGCGTGGCCCACAGTGTCCTTGAGCCGCCGTATCGCGGCGAAGGCGTCCTTGAGGGACAGGTCGGTCGTGGTCATGCGGCGTTCGAGAAGATCCACCTCCAGTGCCAGGCCGTCGTACTTGCGGCGGAAGTAGGCAAGCGCCTCCTCGGGGGAGCCCGCCGCCCACGAACCGACGGGGCGCTCCCCTTCCGAGGTCTTGACGTAGACGGTGCCCTGCTCGTCGACACGGCCCCACGGGTCGCTGGTCACTGCGCCTCCTCGGCGTACCGGCCTGGCGTCACCGTAGTCGTCACCCGCTCACTGCTTCGCGACGGCGACGTCTTCGATGACGACCTTGGTCTTCGGGGTGTCGTTGCGTGGCCCCGTGACACCAGCCTTGGCAATCTTCTCCAGGACGTCTAGCCCCGAGGTGATCCTCGCGAAGGGTGTGTAGTTCGGC
>JBOHCZ010000010.1:0-4173 GCA_050699195.1 Streptomycetales bacterium | reverse complement strand
GTCGCGAAGGCGTGGGAGCAGATCGAGCTGTTCGCGCGTCGCGCACCGTGGACCCCGAGGACGGTGCTCGTCACGGGCGCGGGCCCGATCGGCTTGCTGGCGGCGCTTCTCGCCGTGCAGCGTGGGTACGACGTGCACGTGCTGGATCTCGTGACGGAGGGCCGCAAGCCCCGGCTCGTCGCCGACCTGGGCGCGACCTACCACCACGGATCGGTCGGCGACCTCGGGTTCGCGCCCGACCTCGTCGTCGAGTGCACCGGCGTGGGTGCGCTGGCCTTCGGCATCGTCGAGCATCTCGCCCCGGACGGTGTCGTCTGCCTGACCGGGATCTCTGGTGGCCGGCCGGCTACGGCCGATCTCAGCGCGCTCAACAGGGACATCGTGCTGGGCAACACGGTGGTGTTCGGGACGGTGAACGCTGCGAGAGGCCACTACGAGCAGGCGGTCCGGGCGCTCGCCTCGGCCGACCCCGCGTGGCTGTCGCGCCTGGTCAGCCGCCGCGTGCCACTCGATCGGTGGCCCGAGGCCCTGCAGAAGGGCCGAGATGACGTCAAGGTCGTCGTCGAGCTGCGATGATCGTCACGGGGCCGGGTCCGCGGGTGCTCCGATCGGATTCGCGGTGCCCCGATCGGAGGTGAGAACGGCAGTGGTGACCCAAACGACTGATCAGGCAAGTGCCGCGGCGGCAAGGCCGCACGACACCAGGAAACCCGACCAGATCGAGGCGGACATCGAGCGTACCCGCGATCAGCTGGCCGGCACGATCGACGTGATCGCCGACCGGGTCCACCCCAGGCGCCTCGCACGGCGGCGCGTCGAGTGGCTGCGCGGGCAGCTGGTCAACGAACGCGGCCGGCCGCGCGTAGGGCGCCTCGCCCCGCTCGCCGGTGGGGTGGCGATGCTCGTTGCGTTCGCCGTCTGGCGGCAGCAGCACTCGTCACGGCGCTGAGCGCGGCCTCGGACGAGCGGGAGAGGGCCGGGCGAGGCCGCACTGGGCCCGGCCCTCTCCACGATTTCAGCTGCCGTTGAGGCCCTTGGCCACGCGGGCTCCGAGGTCGGCGTCCACGTTGCGCCAGTACTCGATGACGCGCCGCTGCACGTCGGCCGTCACGGCGTTGCCGGCGTGCCCGACGATGTTGCCGGCGAGGCGCTCACGCGCGGGCTCGTCGAGCACCTTGCGGTACATGGTGCCGGGCTGCCCGAAGTCGTCGTCCTCGGCGTGCAGCCGGGAGGCCGCCCGCACGATCTCGCCCGTGACCTCGTAGGTCTCGTGCTCGTACAGCGACGGGTCGGCCTTCGGGCCACCGTAGGAGTTCGGTGCGTACACCGGGTCCCCGTAGTTGTGGTAGCGCATCGGGCCGTCCTTGTTGTACGAGCGCACGTCGGCCTTCGGCTGGTTGACGGGCAGCTGCAGGTAGTTCGGGCCGATGCGGTGGCGGTGGGTGTCGGGGTAGCTGAACAGCCGGCCCTGCAGCATCTTGTCGGGGCTCGCCCCGATGCCGGGGACCATGTTCGCGGGCTCGAAGGCCGACTGCTCGATCTCGGCGAAGTGGTCCTGCGGGTTGCGGTCGAGGACCATCCGCCCGACCTTGATCAGCGGATAGTCGCCGTGCGGCCACACCTTGGTCAGGTCGAAGGGGTTGAACCGGTAGTCCGCGGCGTCCTCGAACGGCATGATCTGCATGTGCAGCGTCCACGAGGGCGCGTTCCCGCCGGCGATCGACTCCCACAGGTCGCGCCGGTGGAAGTCCGGGTCCTGCCCGGTCATCGCCTGCGCCTCGGCGTCGGTGAAGCACTTGACGCCCTGGTCGGTCTTGAAGTGGTACTTCACCCAGAACTTCTCGCCGGCCGCGTTGACCCACATGTAGGTGTGGCTGGAGTAGCCGTTCATGTGGCGCAGCGTGTACGGCGTGCCGCGGTCACCCATCAGCCAGGTCACCTGGTGGGCGGACTCCGGCGAGAGCGTCCAGAAGTCCCACTGCATGTCGTTGTCGCGCATGCCGGTGTCGGAGCGGCGCTTCTGCGAGTGGATGAAGTCCTGGAACTTCTGCGGGTCCCGGACGAAGAAGACCGGCGTGTTGTTGCCGACCATGTCGTAGTTGCCCTGCTCGGTGTAGAACTTCAGGGCGAAGCCGCGCGGGTCGCGCATGGTGTCGGCGGAGCCCAGCTCCCCGGCCACGGTGGAGAAGCGAGCGAGCATCGGCGTCCGCCTGCCCGGCTGGAGGAAGTCCGCCTTGGTGAACTGGCTGACGTCCTCGGTCACCTCGAAGAAGCCGAAGGCGCCGCTGCCCTTCGCGTGGACCACCCGCTCCGGGACGCGCTCCCGGTTGAACTGGGCCATCTTCTGGATGAGGTAGTGGTCCTGCAGCAGTAGCGGGCCGTTCGGCCCCACGGACTGGGAATGCTCGTCGCTCGGCGCCGGGATGCCGGCGTCCGTGGTGGTGGCCGGCGGTCGCTGCTCGGTCATGCCGGGCTCCTCTCTTGTCCGGTTTCTTGTCCGGCTGTTGCTGTGAGCCTGGGGGTGTTCTGGCAGGCGGGACACAACCCCCAGAACGTCACCTCGGCCTCGTCGATCGTGAACCCCTGCGTCGACGAGGGCTCGAGGCAGGGTGCCCCGCCGACCGTGCAGTCGATGTCGACCGCCTGCCCGCAGACCCGGCACACGACGTGGTGGTGGTTGTCGCCGACCCGCGTCTCGTACCTCGCGGGGCTGCCGGCCGGCTCGATGCGGCGCACCAGACCCACCTCCGTGAAGACGTGCAGGATGTCGTACACCGCCTGGGTCGACAGGCTCCCCAGGCTTTCCCGGGCCTGCTTGGCCACCGCGTCGGCGCCCACGTGGGCGCCGCGCCCAAGAGCGTCGAGGACCGCGAGGCGCGGTCGGGTGACACGCAGCCCGGCCTGCCTCAAGCGTTCGGCCGGCGAAGGCATACCCACAGCCAACCGTCTTTTCTGGAATGAGTCAAGAAAAGCCTGCCTCCGTTCGAGGTACGGTCACAGGTGTGAGTCCTGCAGCGAAGCGCGACACCCGCGACCATTCCCGACTGGGGGAGAAGCTGCCGATCCGCCTGTTGCACGACCGCCTGCTCGTGCAGGTCGAAGTGGGCGAGGGCGAGCGGCGCTCGAGCGGAGGGATACTCATCCCTTCCACCGCCCAGATGGGCAAACGTCTCGCGTGGGCCGAGGCCGTCGCCGTCGGCCACAACGTGCGCACCGTCGAGCCCGGCGACCGGGTGCTCTTCGATCCGGAGGACCGCGCCGAGGTCGAGGTGCGCGGCGTCGACTACGTGCTGCTGCGTGAGCGCGACGTCCACGCTGTGGCCGCCGAGCGGCTACAGGACAGCTCGGAGGGCGCGACGGGGCTGTACCTGTGAGCTTCCATGGCTGTGCGTGCGGCCGGTTTGGCAGCGACGGCGCGTAGGTGATCATGGACCAGATCGTGCAGGTCGCGGGGGCGCTGCTCGTTCTCGCCGGCTTCGTGCTTGCCCAGCTGCGGGTCCTCGACCCCGCGTCCTACCCCTACCTCTGGCTGAACTTCGCCGGGGCGGGGGTCCTCTCGGTGGTCGCCCTGGTCGACGACGACTGGGGGTTCCTGCTCCTCGAGGGCGTATGGACGCTGGTCTCACTCGGCGGTCTCATCGCGAGAGGCTCCAGCCGGTGGCGTGGCTCGCGCCGTGGGGCGGAGGCCACGCTTCGCTGATCGACACCGGTGGCTCCCGATGGTCCCAGGGGTCATGCCGGCAGCTTCCGCGCGGCGTACGACCTCTGGCGCATCGACCGGAGACCGGGCAGAATATGCGTCGATCTACCGCTCTTCTGTGAATAGGGACCTCCATGGAGCCCTCCGGGTCGCTGGCCCGCTCGCGGGCCGAGCTCGCGGACACGCTGAGGCGCCTGCGGCGAGCTGCCGGCCTCAGCGGCGTGCAGGCCGCTGCACGGGTCGGCGCGAGCCAGTCCAGGATCTCCAAGATCGAGACCGGCCGCCTGCTGCCGGGCGTCGACGTCGTGGAGCGGCTGGTGGACGCGTACGGCGGGCCCTTGGAGGTGCGTGCCGATCTGGTCGGCCGCGCCGCGGCGCTGCACCGTCATCACGAGAGCCTGCGGATGCTGCGCAGACGCGGGGTCGACCGGGTCGGGCACGACGCGGGTGCGCGCGACGCCGCAGGGCGGGGC
>JBOHCZ010000009.1:0-3023 GCA_050699195.1 Streptomycetales bacterium | reverse complement strand
GCCACCACCGACCTGGCATGCACATCCAAACCCACCGACGTAGGCTGATGTCTCACTGAGGCCTCCCGCAACTGTGGCTCTACCTGACAGGCGAAAACCTTCGCCCGTGGGGCAACCCACGTCCACTTGCGAGCGAGGCCTCAGCCTCTGCATACCGTCTAGGATGCCGCTGTGCCCGCTAACGCTGCTGGCTCTGCTGGCGCTGCTGGCGCTGCAGACAGGGACCGTGCGGTGGAGGTGCTCTGCCGCCCCGAGCTGGCCGGCATCGTCGACTTCGTCGCGTGGGCGCAGGGGCGGGGCGACGAGCGCCGTGTCGTCGTCGCGAACGCGGGCGGGTCCGCGCGGCTCCGGCGTGGCGGTGACGACGGCGTGGACGAGATCGCGTGGGGCCGTAACCCGGTCGCCGGCCGGGACCCGATGGCCTTCCTGCCCTACGGTCTGGAGGTCGCCGACCCCTCGCCGCCGAACACCCGCAACGCCTACCCCTACGCCGCTGAGCGGCTCGACTCCTTCTTCGCCGAGCGGCGTTCGCCCGACATCGCGGTCGTGCACACGCCGCGGCACTACTTCCCCGAGCTCGGCGGGCATGTCGGGGAGCACGGCTCGCTCGACGTGATCCAGTCGCGGGCGCCGCTGGTCGTCTCCGGTGCGGGAGCCCGGCGCCGCGGCGTGCTCGACGAGCACGTCCGTCTCGTCGACGTGGCTCCTACCCTCGCGTGGCTGGCCGGGGTCGACCTGGAGCGGCTCTCCGGCCTCGACGGGGCAGCCCTGGACCGGCTCGTGGCGCCGGGCGCCCGCCACGTCGTGGGGTTGCTCTGGGACGGGGCCGGCTCGGGCGATCTGCTCCACCTCGCGGCCCAGGGGGCGCTGCCCGCCGTCGCGCGGCTCATCGAGTCCGGGTGTGCGCTGCGGGGCGGAGCGGTGGCCGAGTTCCCGAGTGTCACGCTGTGCAACCACACCTCAGCGCTGACGGGGGTGGGGCCGGGACGGCACGGCGTCATCGGGAACGCCTACTACGACCGCGACAGCGGCGCCACCGTGGTCCCCAACGACGCCACGACGTGGCACCGCTCCGCGGAGTGGCTGCGCCCCGGGCTGATGACGGTGTACGAGCACGTGGCGGCGGCGTTCCCGCACGGCGGCGACGGCCCCCTGACCGCGAGCGTCAACGAGCCCATCGACCGCGGCGCCGCCTACTCCACGATGGCGCTGGTCCGGGCCCACGCGGCCGAGGACGGCGCCGCTGCGATGACGCAGGGCCTGCCCGACCCCCGTACGAGTGGCTACGCGTCGCAGGAGTGGGTCGCCAAGGACCACGGGTACGCCCGGTGGACTCAGGTCGACGACGCCGGGCTCGCCCAGATGCTCGACCTGTGGCGGGACGCCGCCTCCGCGCCGCTGTTCACATGGTGGAACTCCGTGGTCACCGATGCCGCCCACCACGCGGGGGGACCGCGATCGGCCGTCGCCCGCGCCGCGCTGGTGGACGCCGACCGTCGTCTCGGGGTCTTCCTCGACCGCCTGGACGCCCTGGGGCTGGCGGAGGAGACCGTGCTGCTGCTGACCGCCGATCACGGCTTCGAGCGCACCGACCCCGACTGCCGCGGGCACTGGGGCGAGGCGCTCAGCGCTGCGGGGTTGCGCTTCCGCGAGGTGGGTCCGGGGTTCCTCTACCTCGGCCAGCCTCCGGCCGACCCGCACGCGGGTCACTCGCGCCGGTCGGTCAGGTGAGTCATCTCGCGCTGCGGCGGTTGCCGCCGCTGGAACGACCTCGAGACTTGCCCGTTCCTGTGGCGGCCCGGGTGCCGGGCGCGGCACCGGTGGAGGGCTCCGCGAAGCCCGGCAGCCAGGCCTCCATCTCCGCACGGAACGCCGCCTTGGCCTCGAGCTGGCAGAGCACGCCGATGCCGCCGAGTGTCACGCGGTGGATGAGCAGGTAGGAGGGTGGCAGGTTGAGCTTGCGTGCGACGACGGAGTGCGGGGAGCGGGGGTCGCCCACCCGCGTCGCCTGCTCGCGCATCCAGGCTCGGGTGAACAGGAATCGCTCGACCATCGCGGGCTCCACCAGCGGGTGCAGGTAGGCGAGGACGTCCTGCTGGTCGAGCGCGACCGACGACTTGACGAAGCCTTCGGCGCGCAGCACCTCGAGCACCGCGGCGGCGTCGTCCTCGAGCGCGTGCCGGAGCGCCCGGCCGACGCTCCTGGGCAGGCCATCTGGCAGACGGCTGACCGCCCCGAAGTCGAGGACTCCGAGACGGCCGTCCGGAAGCAGGCGGAAGTTGCCTGGATGTGGATCGGCGTGGAGCATTCCCGCGCGTGCGGGGCCGGAGAACAGGAACCGGATGAACACCTGCCCGGCCCGGTCGCGGTCCGCCCGGCTGCCCTGCCGGATGACCTCCGACAAGGGGGTGCCCTCGACCCACTCGGTGACGAGCACGCCATCGGCGTGTGCCACGACGGGGGCCACACAGATGTCCGGGTCGCCGGCGAAGGCCCCGGCGAAGGCGCTCTGCGCTTCCGCTTCGAGCGCGTAGTCGAGCTCCTCGGCGACCCGCGCCTTGAGCTCGTCGACGAGCGGCTTGATCTCGAGCCCGGGGGCGAGGCTCCCGAAGATCCGGCTCAGCCGCCCCACCTGACCGAGGTCGGCCAGCAGGGCCGGCCCCGCCCCGGGGTACTGCACCTTGACCGCGACGGCCCGCCCGTCGGCCCAGGTGCCACGGTGCACCTGGCCGATCGACGCGGCCGCCGGTCGCCGGTCGTCGAAGTCCAGGAACGCCTCGCGCCAGTCCTCGCCCAGCCGCTTGGCCAGCACGGCGTGCACCGCGGTGCTGGGCATCGGCGGTGCGGCATCCTGCAGCCGCGTGAGGGTGGCGCGGTACGGGCCGGCAATCTCCTCGGGCAGCGCGGCCTCGAAGATCGACAGGGCCTGCCCGAACTTCATGGCCCCGCCCTTGAGCTCGCCGAGCACCTTGAACAGCTGCTCCGCGGTCCGCTGCTGTACCTCGGCGGCGACGACCTCCGCC
>JBOHCZ010000008.1:0-3728 GCA_050699195.1 Streptomycetales bacterium | reverse complement strand
CTCCGGTGCCTCCCTCACGGGGGTCATCAAGGAGGGGCAGGAGAACGACGTCGTCGGCAAGATGAAGGTCTCCGCCCTGCTCGAGTCGCTTCCCGGCGTGGGCAAGGTCCGGGCGCGCCAGCTCATGGAGCGCCTGAACATCTCCGAGAACCGCCGGGTCCGTGGGCTCGGCGCCAACCAGATCGCCGCGCTCGAGCGCGAGTTCGGTGGCCGCTCCTGAGGCGGCTGTCGAGCCGGGAGCGCAGCGTTCGCGGCTGACGGTGCTCTCCGGCCCTTCGGGGGTCGGGAAGAGCACGGTCGTGGCACAGTTGCGCCGGGCGCACCCCGAGGTGTGGCTGTCCGTATCGGTGACGACGCGGAGGCCACGCCCGGGGGAGGTGCACGGCGTGCACTATTCCTTCGTCGACGACTCTCAGTTCGACCTGCTGATCGCGGGGGGCGAGCTTCTGGAGTGGGCGGAGTTCGCGGGCCGCCGCTACGGCACGCCCCGCGGTGCCGTCCTCGACAGACTCTCCTCGCGGGTACCGACGCTGCTCGAGATCGATCTCCAGGGGGCGCGCCAGGTGCGCGAGGCGATGCCCCAGGCGCTGCAGGTTTTCCTCGCGCCGCCGTCCTGGGAGGAGCTGGTGCGCCGGCTGGTGGGTCGGGGCACGGAGGCCCCCGACGTGGTCGAGCGGCGGCTCGAGGCCGCCCGCAGGGAGCTCGCCGCGGAGAAGGAGTTCGACGTGACGCTCGTGAACACCTCTGTGGAGGAGGTGGTGGCGCAGCTACTACACTTGATGGAAATCCAGTGACGTCCTGGGAAGGGTCGGAGAAGAACACCGTGTCGGGCACTATCGCTACCCCGGAGGGCATCACCAACCCGCCGATCGACGGGCTGCTCGAAGCCACCGACTCCAAGTACAGCCTCGTGATCTACGCCGCCAAGCGCGCGCGGCAGATCAACGCCTACTACTCACAGCTCGGTGAGGGGCTGCTGGAGTACGTCGGCCCCCTGGTCGACACCTACGTGCACGAGAAGCCGCTGTCGATCGCCCTCCGTGAGATCAACGAGGGCCTGCTGACCGCGGAGTCGGTCGAGTTCTAAGGCCCCGACGGACGCCCGACGGACACTTGCGATGTCCCGCCCATCGGACGGACCCCGCGTCGTCGTCGGCGTCAGCGGCGGCATCGCCGCGTACAAGGTCTGTGAGCTGGTTCGGCGTTTCGCCGAGTCGGGGTACCGCGTCCGGGTCGTCCCGACGCACGGCGCCCTCGCCTTCGTCGGGGCCGCGACGTGGGCGGCGCTGTCCGGACAGCCGGTGTCCGGTGAGGTGTGGGACGAGGTGCACACGGTGCCGCACGTCCGCATCGGCCGGGAGGCTGATCTGGTGGTCGTCGCACCCGCGACCGCGGACCTGCTGGCGAGGGCGGCCCACGGGCTGGCCGACGACCTGCTGACGAACACCCTCCTCACGGCGCGCTGCCCGGTGGTGTTCGCGCCGGCGATGCACACCGAGATGTGGCAGCATCCAGCGACCCGCGCGAACGTGGCGACCCTGCGGGGCAGGGGCGCCCTCGTCATCGAGCCGGCCGTAGGCCGTCTCACCGGTGAGGACACCGGGCCGGGCCGGCTGCCGGAACCCGACGAGCTGTTCGAGGTGTGCCGCCGGACCCTCGACCGCGACGTCAGCGGTCTGACGCCCGACCTCGCCGGGCGGTGTGTCGTCGTCTCGGCGGGTGGCACCCGCGAGCCGATCGATCCGGTGCGTTTCGTAGGCAACCGGTCGTCCGGCCGCCAGGGTTACGCTCTCGCCCGCACCGCCGTGGCGCGCGGCGCCGAGGTGACCGTCGTCGCGGCCAACGTGGGGCTGCCCGATCCCGCGGGGGTCAGGGTCGTACGGGTCGGTTCCGCCGACGAGCTGCGTACGGCGGTCCGCAAGGCCGCCGTCGACGCTGATGCCGTCGTGATGGCCGCCGCCGTCGCGGACTTCCGCCCCGACGCGGTCGCCTCTTCGAAGATCAAGAAGAATGTCGGCGGCGACAAGGAGGCCGCTGGGGGTCCCACCATCCGGCTGCTACGCAACCCCGACGTCCTCGCGGAGCTGTCCGCCGAGCGCGCCCGCCCAGGCCAGGTGGTCGTCGGCTTCGCCGCCGAGACCGACGACGTCATCGCCAACGGCCGTGCCAAGCTGCTCCGGAAGGGCTGCGATCTCCTCGTCGTCAACGAGGTGGGCGAGGGACGCGGCTTCGAGCGCAGCGACAACGCCGCCGTCGTGCTGGGCGCCGACGGTGCCGAGGTCGAGGCGCCGCGAGGTCCCAAGGAGGCGCTCGCCGACACCGTGTGGGACCTCGTGGTGACCCGCCTCCCAACCGGCCTCCCAACCCGCCTCCCAACGGAGTAGCCGGTTGCGGCACTGTGTCCAATTTCACCCCTGCCGTCCCGCTTGTTGGGGTGACCCGGGGAGGAGAGCACTAGACTCCGGGAGTTGACTCACGAGACAGCAGCCGCTGCAACCCGAGGAGCCACGTGTATCGCCGATTGTTCACCTCGGAGTCCGTTACCGAGGGCCACCCGGACAAGATCGCCGACCAGATCAGCGATTCGGTGCTCGACGCTCTGCTCAAGGATGACCCGCGCAGCCGGGTCGCGGTCGAGACCCTCATCACCACCGGCCAGGTGCACGTCGCCGGTGAAGTGACCACCGACGGCTACGCCGACATCCCCACGATCGTCCGGGACAAGATCCTCGACATCGGCTACGACTCGTCGAAGAAGGGGTTCGACGGCGGGTCCTGCGGGGTGTCGGTGTCGATCGGTGCGCAGTCCGCCGACATCGCGCAGGGCGTCGACGACGCCTACGAGCGGCGCGTCGAGGGTGACGAGGACGAGCTCGACCGGCAGGGCGCGGGCGACCAGGGCCTGATGTTCGGCTACGCCTGCGACGAGACGACCGAGCTGATGCCGCTGCCGATCACCCTCGCGCACCGGCTGGCCCATCGGCTCGCCACCGTGCGCAGGGAGGGCACCATCCCCTACCTCCGCCCCGACGGCAAGACCCAGGTCACCATCGAGTACGAGGGCGACCGGCCGGTCCGGGTCGACACGATCGTGGTGTCCAGTCAGCACGCCGCCGACATCGATCTGGACACCCTCCTCGCACCCGACATCAAGGAGCACGTGGTCGATCCCGAGCTCGCGCCGCTGAGCATCGACACGAACGACTACCGCCTGCTGGTGAACCCCACGGGACGGTTCGAGATCGGCGGCCCGATGGGCGATGCTGGACTCACCGGCCGCAAGATCATCATCGACACCTACGGCGGAATGGCGCGCCACGGGGGAGGCGCGTTCTCCGGCAAGGACCCGTCGAAGGTCGACCGCTCGGCCAGCTACGCCATGCGCTGGGTCGCGAAGAACGTCGTCGCGGCCGGGCTCGCCAGCCGGTGCGAGGTGCAGGTCGCCTACGCCATCGGGAAGGCGGAGCCCGTGGGCCTGTTCATCGAGTGCTTCGGTACCGCGAAGGTGTCCGCCGAGACGATCCAGAAGGCGATCGGCGAGACCTTCGACCTGCGCCCGGCCGCGATCGTCCGCGACCTCGAGCTGTTGCGCCCGATCTACGCCCAGACCGCGGTCTACGGCCACTTCGGACGCGACCTCCCCGACTTCACGTGGGAGCGCGCCGACCGCGTCGACGCGCTGCGCGCGGTCGCGGGCGTGTGACCCTCGTGTGAGAGCCGCACCGGGG
>JBOHCZ010000007.1:0-6045 GCA_050699195.1 Streptomycetales bacterium | reverse complement strand
CCGACGTGCTGCGGCACCACCCCGGTGCCACGCTCACCACCTGGCCCGGTGTCCTCACGCCCGGTCTCGTCAACGCGCACGCGCACCTGCAGTACAGCGACTTCGCCGGTCTCGCGACGAGCGGGCTGCCGTTCCCCGCCTGGATCCAGGAGCTCACCCGCCGCCGTGCCGGCTATACGCACGCGATGTGGCAGGAAAGCACCCGCCGCGGCATCGGCGCGCTGCTGCGGACCGGCACGACCGCCGTCGCCGACGTCGTCAGCGACGTGGCCGCCCTGACCCCGACGGCACGCTCCGGCCTCGCCGGCATCTCCTACGTCGAGGTCGTCGGCGCCGACGACGCCCGGTGGGCCGCGGCCATGCGCGACGCCCTGCTGTCCGCGCTCGACGGTTCGCCCGCGGGCCGGACGATCGGCGTCTCGCCGCACACCCTCTACACCATCGGCGCCGAGGTGTTCCGGGACTGCGTCGCCATCGCCCGTACCCGGGAGCTGCGCCTGCACCCCCATCTCGCGGAGACCGAGCACGAGGCGGAGTACGTCCTGGCGGGCGGTGGGCCGTTCGCGGAGTGGAGCCGTCGCGTGGGGCTCGAGCTCGATCTCGCCCGCACGGGCGGCTCCGGGATGAGTCCCACGGCGTTCCTGGACTTCCTCGGGGGTCTCGGGGCCGACGTCCACGTGGCCCATGGCGTGCACTGCGACGTCGCGGACCGGGCGGTGCTGCGCGAGCGGGGGACGGCGGTCGCGCTGTGCTGGCGCAGCAACCGGACCCTCGGCGCCGGCGAGCCGCCGGTGGCCGCCTACCTCGACGAGGGCAGCCCGTTCGCGGTCGGCAGCGACGCGCTCGCGTCCTCGCCCTCCCTCGACCTGCTGGAGGAGCTCGTCGCCCTGCGCGGGCTGGCCCGCCGCCAGGGGTACGACGGCTCCGATCTCGACCGGCGTCTCGTCGAGGCGGCCACGGCAGGCGGCGCCCGCGCCATGGGGCTGGAGGACATCGGGGTGCTGCGGCCGGGCAGCCGCGCCGACCTCGCGGCCTTCGACGTGCCCACCGAAGGCGACCCCTACACCGCACTCGTCACACGCGGGGCGGGTCGTTGCCACGCCACCGTCCTCGCAGGGACGCTGGCGCATGCGCGAGGATGGGCGCCGTGAGCCGAGCCTCCCTGGACAAGCGGCCCGACGAGATCGCTGCGATGTTCGACGGGGTCGCCCGGCGCTACGACGTGACCAATGACGTGCTCTCCCTGGGCCAGGACCGGCTGTGGCGGCGCGCCGTGGTCCGTGCGGTCGACGCGCGGTCGGGGGAGCGCGTGCTGGATCTGGCGGCGGGCACCGGGTCGTCGTCCGTGCCGATGGCGGCCCGCGGCGCCGGCGTCGTGCCCTGCGATCTCTCGCTCGGCATGCTCCGGGTCGGCAAGCGGCGTCGCCCCGGCCTGCCCTTCGTGGCCGGCGATGCGCTGCGGCTGCCGTTCGCCGACGGGTGCTACGACGCGGTGACGATGTCCTTCGGGCTGCGCAACGTCGCGGACGTCGACGCCGCGCTGCGGGAGATGCGGCGGGTCAGCAAGCCCGGCGCCCGCCTGGTGATCTGCGAGTTCAGCCACCCGACCTGGGCGCCGCTGCGGGCGGTGTACGCGGAGTACCTGATGCGGGCGCTGCCGCCCCTCGCGCGGCGGTTCAGCAGCAGCCCGGACGCCTATGTCTACCTGGCCGAGTCGATACGGGCCTGGCCTGACCAGGCCGCTCTTGCCCGGCGCATCGCGGCGGCCGGATGGTCCCGGGTTGCCTGGCGTGACCTCACCGGCGGGGTCGTCACGGTGCACCGCGCCTTCCGCCCGGCGTGAGGGGTGCCGACCCGCACCGGGTCGCGTGCCGCCCGTCCTGCATCGTGGCGCTCAGAGGTTCTACACTCGACTCCTGTCGGGTTCGTGAAGGAGTTCACAAGCTCGGGCGGCCAACTCCCGGCGAGTTGTCGCCGGCCGCTCGACGCGGAGCAGGAGGCAGCGACTCACAGCGACTTGCAGCGACTCACAGCGACTCACACAGTCACCACAGCCAGCTGAGGCGACGCCAGGAACGGAACGCCGTGACCGAGACCCCCGAACACGCGGGTGCCCGTACGCGCGACGCGCGTGGGCGGCAAGACGCCGACGTCATCGTCGTCGGCGCAGGCCCCGCCGGGTCCACCGCCGCGTACTTCCTCGCCCAGACCGGTCTCGACGTCCTCCTGCTGGAAAAGAGCGCCTTCCCGCGCGAGAAGGTCTGCGGGGACGGCCTGACCCCCCGCGCCGTCACGGCGCTGCGCAAGATGGGCGTCGACGTCGCCCCCGAGCAGGGTTGGCTGCACAACAAGGGGCTGCGGATCCTGGGTGGCGGGATGCGCCTTGAGATGCCCTGGCCGGAGCTGTCGAGCCACCCCGACTACGGGCTCGTCCGGCCCCGCCACGACTTCGACGACCTGCTGGCCCGCCAGGCCGTACGCGCCGGTGCGCACCTGCGCGAGGAGACGACGGTGACCGGCCCGGTCCTCGACCCGCGGACCGGCCGCATCACCGGGGTCACCGCCAAGACGGCGTACGGCGACATGACCTACCACGCCCCGCTCGTGGTCGCCGCGGACGGCAACTCGACGCGGCTGAGCCTCGCGATGGGGCTGCGCAAGCGCGACGACCGCCCGATCGGGGTCGCGGTACGCCGCTACTACCGCAGCCCGCGCCACGACGACGACTGGCTCGAGTCCTGGCTGGAGCTCTGGGACCGCCGGGACGGGGTCGACACGCTGCTGCCGGGGTACGGCTGGGTGTTCGGGATGGGCGACGGCACGAGCAACGTGGGCGTCGGCATCCTCAACACCAGCGCGGCCTTCGGCAACATCGACTACCGCGGCCTGCTACGGCGCTGGCTCGACGGCATGCCGCGGGAGTGGGGGTTCGTCGAGGAACAGGCCACGGGCCAGGTGCGCGGTGCGGCCCTGCCGATGGGTTTCAACCGGACCCCGCACTACACTCGCGGGCTGCTGCTGGTGGGCGACGCGGGCGGGATGATCAACCCGTTCAACGGCGAGGGCATCACCTACGCGATGGAGTCCGCGGAGATGGCCGCCGACGTGATCGTGCAGGCGCTCGGCCGGCCTACCGACGGCGCGCGGGAGCGGGCGCTCGAGGGCTACCCGCAAGCCCTCAAGCAGGCGTACGGGGGCTACTACACGCTCGGGCGGCTGTTCGTGAAGCTCATCGGCAACCCCAACGTCATGAAGATCGCGGCGCGGCACGGGCTGCCGCACCCGATGCTCATGAGGTTCACCCTGAAACTGCTTGCCAACCTCACCGATCCCCGGGGCGGCGATGCGATGGACCGCGTGATCAACGGCCTCACGAAGATGGCCCCCGCGTCGTGAGCGTGAGGGTGGCCGGCGACCCCCGGCAGGGCGTGCTGCCGGCACGACTTAGCATGAAAGGTCCGGCCTGGACAGTGTCGATACGGCCGATGCGCAGGTCGGAGAGGTATGAAGGACGGAGAGGGGAGAGCGAGGCGGCGTGAACGTCTACCTGCCGATCCTCGTGCTCGGGCTCGTCGCGGCCGGGTTCGCGGTCTTCTCGGTGGCCGCGGGAGCGCTCACGGGGCCGAAGCGGTTCAACCGCGCCAAGCTCGACGCGTACGAGTGCGGCATCGAGCCGACCCCCCAGCCGATGGGCGGTGGGCGGTTTCCCGTCAAGTACTACCTGACGGCGATGCTCTTCATCATCTTCGACATCGAGATCATCTTCCTCTACCCCTGGGCAGTGGCCTTCGAGTCACTGGGGATCTTCGGTCTCGTCGAGATGGTTCTGTTCATCCTGACCGTTTTCGTCGCCTACGCGTACGTATGGCGACGCGGCGGTCTCGAGTGGGACTGACCGGTTCCGCAACCCGATACGAGCGAGAGAGTTCGCGAGATGGGTCTCGAGGAGAAACTGCCGAGCGGCTTCCTGCTGTCCACCGTCGAGGATCTGGCCGGCTGGGTGCGCAAGAGCTCGCTGTGGCCCGCGACGTTCGGGCTGGCCTGCTGCGCCATCGAGATGATGGCGACCGGTGCCGGCCGCTACGATCTCGCGCGCTTCGGCATGGAGGTGTTCCGCGCCTCCCCGCGGCAGGCCGACCTCATGATCGTGGCCGGCCGGGTGAGCCAGAAGATGGCGCCCGTCCTGCGGCAGATCTACGACCAGATGCCCAACCCCAAGTGGGTGCTCTCGATGGGGGTGTGCGCGTCGTCGGGCGGGATGTTCAACAACTACGCGATCGTGCAGGGCGTCGACCACATCGTGCCGGTCGACATCTACCTGCCCGGCTGCCCCCCGCGGCCTGAGATGCTCGTGCACGCCATCCTCAAGCTGCACGAGGAGATCCAGCGCGAGCCGCTCGGGGCCGACCGGGTGCGGGCGGCGAAGATCGCCGAGGAGGCGGCACTCCAGGCGGTCCCGACGTCGCAGATGCGGCTGGAGGCTTCGCGGTGAGAAGTGAACGGTCTGATGCGGTGAGCGACGCACGCGAGCGTGGCCGCGAGCAGCGTGCCCTCCAGAAGGAGGCCGACCGCGAGGACGCGCTGCTGGTGCCCGCCGCGGACGCGGCCAGGGAGACGGTCGAGACGCGCGAGACGGTCGCGGTCCACAAAGGCATGTTCGGGCAGAAGGACTCGGCCGACACATCCGGATATGGCGGACTTGTTCGTGTCGTGCAGCTCCCTGGTGCGACGCCGCGCCCGTACGGTGGGTACTTCGACGAGGTCGCCGACGCGCTCGAAGGCGCCCTGCAGCGTGCCGGGCTCGCGTCCGGCGAGGCGATCGAGCGGGTCGTCGTCGACCGCGGAGAGCTCACCCTCCACGTCCGCCGGGAGCTGCTTGCCGAGGTCGCGCGGGGCCTCCGGGACGACCCCGCGCTGCGCTTCGAGCTGTGCTCGGGCGTGAGCGGGGTGCACTACCCGAAGGATGCCGGCCGGGAGCTGCACGCCGTCTACCATCTGGTCTCGATCACCCACAACCGCCGGGTGCGCGTCGAGACGGCGGCGCCGGATGCCGACCCGCACGTCCCGTCGGTCGTCGGCGTCTACCCCACGGCCGACTGGCACGAGCGCGAGACCTACGACTTCTTCGGGATCGTCTTCGACGGCCACCCGGCGCTCACCCGGATCCAGATGCCCGACGACTGGCCGGGCCACCCACAGCGCAAGGACTACCCGCTCGGCGGCGTCCCCGTCGAGTACAAGGGCGCCGAAATACCCCCGCCCGACCAGCGGAGGTCGTACCACTGATGACGACCCGCGACACCTACCAGAGCACCTACCAGGCCACCGATCCCTACGCCGCCGCGAGGGAGACGACCGAGGGCCGCGTCTACACGGTCACCGGACAGGACTGGGACGACGTGGTGGCCGGCATCGGCGACGCCCCTGAGGAGCGGGTCGTCGTCAACATGGGGCCGCAGCACCCGTCGACCCACGGGGTGCTGCGACTCATCCTGGAGCTCGACGGCGAGACCGTCACCGACGCCCGGTGCGGCATCGGGTACCTCCACACCGGCATCGAGAAGAACCTGGAGTTCCGCAACTGGACCCAGGGCGTCACGTTCGTGACCCGGATGGACTACCTCTCGCCGTTCTTCAACGAGACGGCGTACTGCCTCGGGGTGGAGCGGCTGCTCGGTGTCACCGACCAGGTGCCAGAACGGGCGACCGTCATCCGGGTGCTGCTCATGGAGCTGAACCGGATCTCGTCGCACCTGGTGGCGCTGGCCACGGGCGGCATGGAGCTCGGCGCGCTGACGGTGATGACGTTCGGCTTCCGGGAGCGCGAGCTCATCCTCGACGTCTTCGAGATGATCACCGGCCTGCGGATGAACCACGGCTACGTCCGCCCGGGCGGTCTCGTGCAGGACCTGCCGCCCGGGGCGGTCGAGCGGGTCCGCGAGCTGCTGGTGCTGCTGCCCAGGCGGATCCGCGACTACGAGAACCTGCTCAACGAGAACCACATCTGGAAGGGCCGCACCGAGGGCATCGGCTACCTCGACCTCA
>JBOHCZ010000006.1:0-8650 GCA_050699195.1 Streptomycetales bacterium | reverse complement strand
CACCTCCACCCCGGCCACCGCCCGCGCGGCCAGGAACCCCAGCAGCGGGCCGTCCGCGCACGGCCGGCGGTGCGCCAGCCGCAGCACGATCTCCCCCGAGCCGCCGCCGGAGCTTGGGCTGCGCCGCTGCCGTACCTCGGTCGGGGTACGGCCGAACGCCGCGCTGAAGCCGCTGTTGAACTGCCGTACGCTGGCGTACCCGGCGGCGAACGCGACCTGTGTGACGGGCACATCGCTGGCCTCGAGCAGCAGCCGCGCGGTCTGCGCCCGGCGGGTGCGCGCCAGCGCCAGCGGGCCCGCACCTACCTCTGCCACCATCTGGCGGTGCAGGTGTCGCTCGCTCACGGCCAGCCGCCGGGCGAGCCCGCCCACACCCCGCTCGTCGACCACGCCCTCGGCGATCAGCCGAAGGGCACGGGCCACCAGGTCGGCCCGCCCGTCCCACTCCGGGGAGCCCGGACTGGCCTCGGGCCGGCAGCGCCTGCACGCCCGGAATCCGCCCGCCTGGGCAGCTGCCGCCGTCGTGAAGAACAGCACGTTCTCCGGCTTGGGCGTCCGCGCCGGGCAGCTCGGCCGGCAGTAGATCCCGGTACTGGTCACCGCGGTGTAGAAGCGGCCGTCGAAACGCGGATCACGGCTGCTGACGGCCTGGTAGCGGGCGGCGAAGGCGTCGGGCACCCGACCATCATCCGCGCCTGCCGCCACCAGCGCTGGCGGGTTTCGGACCGCGCCACGGTCGCGGCACGCCAGGCTGGCCGACTAAGGCCTACGCGCCGGCGCCAGAAGGGACTCCACGCCGGACGCGTCGGGCACGACGTGGGTGAGCCTGGGAACCGTACTGAAGGCGGAGGCAGCCGAGACCAGCGCAGCGGCGCCGGCGGAGCGGGCGGCAGGATGTGCCGACGACGTGTTGATCATGGGCGAGTTGCTGACGTTCGGGCCGTGAAGTCGACGTTTTGCCCATGATCAACAAGTGGTGCACACTCGGGCAGGTCACCCGGCGGGCGGGATGTTGCTATTCAGCCGGAACCGGTTCTCGGGGTCGTAGGACGCCTTGACGTTGGCCAGCCGCTGCACGTTCTGGCCAAAGGCCGCCTGCCGGCTCGCTGCGTCGAGGTCCGCGTCGCCGCTGAAGTTGAGGTAGGTCCCGACGGCCGAGGGAAGGCGTGATGCCTCGTCAATGGCCGCGCGCACCCATCCGATGTTCGCGGAGCTGTCGGCGGGGTCCAGCCAGTTGCCGTCGACGCGGAGCATGTACGGCGCGCTCCGATCGCCGAAGGCTGTCGTACTCGCCGGGACACGGCCCATCGCGCCGCTCAGCAGCGGCATGTGGACAAGGGTAAGGGGATGCGGCCGTTCCCGAGCGGACCGCAGCATCACGTGCATCGCATCGTCGCCGACCTCGCGTAGGTAGATCGACTTCCAGTAGCTGAGCTGTTCACCCTTCGGGAAGAACTCGTCGAAGCTGCTCTGCACCAGGCGGTAGGGCAGCTGCCCGCTAAGGTCGGCGAGCGGCCTGCCGAGCCGGCGGATCGGGTCCAGCACCTTTTCGCCCTCCTCCGCCGGCCCGGCGTAGACGGCCGCTGCGATGAGGACTTCCCGGTCGTGCACGGCGGCCGGCAGGTGTGGGTGAGCTGGCAGCCACCACATGACGGCCCGGGTGGTGACCTCGTCGGGGACTGTCGAAGTCCAGTCCCGCCAGGCGGGCAGGACGTCGTCGGCGTCATCCATCGCATAAATGGCCTCGCCTGCCATGACGATCGGCCCGACCGGATGCGCCTCGAACGCGAAGCTGGTGACGACGCCGAAGTTGCCGCCGGCCCCCCGCAGCCCCCAGAACAACTCCGGGTTCTCCGACTCGTTGGCCTGTAGCACCTGCCCGTCGGCGGTCACGATCTCCGCGCCGCGCAGGTTGTCGCAGGCGAGTCCGTATTTGCGGTGCAGCCAACCGATCCCGCCGCCGAGGGTCAGGCCGGCGACTCCGGTCGTCGACACAATGCCGCCGGGCACGGCGAGCCCGTAGAGCTGCGCCTACCGATCGACATCACCCCAGGTGGCTCCGCCCTGGACCCGTACGGTCCGGGTGAGCGGATTCACCCACACCCCGCGCATCGCGGACAGGTCGATCAGCAGAGCCTCGTCGCAGCTGCAGTGCCCGGCGACCCCGTGTCCCCCGCCGCGTACGGCGATGAGCAGGTCGCGGTCACGCGCCAGGTTGACGGCGTCGACGACATCGGCGGTGCCCGAGCACCGGACGATCAGCCCGGGACGGCGGTCGAAGATGCCGTTCTGCACCACACGGACCTCGTCATAGCCGGGGTCGTCGGGAACGATCAGCGGGCCCTGAAAGGCCATCCGCAGTTCGTCGAGCAACTCGTCGGACAGCGTGGCAGGGCCGCCGGAAAGCGTCCTCAGCCGGACCGACATCAACGTGTCCCCCCGTCGCACGCGTGTCTTCGGTCAACAGGCGCGCAGATCGACCTGTGTGAAACCTCTGTGTGAACCCCAGGCTAATCCGTCCTGTCTGTTCCGCCCCGCCATTCGGCACGCCGCACCCGACGCGGCCTGCCTAGGGTGGACACGCGCCATCACACGACACGACGAGGCGGACCTCATGCCCGAGTCGCGTGGACCGGAGACCCGGTGACCGGTAGCCTTCCGGGCCTGCTCCAGGCCCGATTCTGGTCCGGTGAGCTGGGGATCGCGTCGATCGGCCGGCGCGTCCTCGCGATCTGGCGGACGCAACTGGCACGTCTCACCCTGCTCGGCGTCCTCGTGATCCTCCCGTTCTACGTGGTCGAGAGCGTGACCGTGGCGCTGTCGCCGGTCCCCGAGGACCGCGGGTTGGTGCCCAACCTGGTGCTGGTGCTGAGCGGACTCGCCTGGGGGGTCGTCGGAGAGGCGCTCTACGCGGGGATCGTCGAGCACCTGGCCCGGAGCCACCAGCTCGGGGCGCCCCAGCCCGCCATGAACTCGGTGTTGCGCGCACTGCCGCTGGGCCGCCTCGTCCTCGTGAGCCTGGTCCTGGGAGCCCTCGTGATCGTCGGCCTCTCCCTGTTCGTCATCCCGGGGCTGATCGCACTCACATTGCTGGTCGTCTCCACGCCACTGGTCAGCATCGAACGTCGCGGCGTGCGGTCCGCGCTGGCGGGCAGCGTCCGGCTAGTCCGCGGGCGGTTCTGGGAGGTCTTCGTCGTCGCGACGGCGATGCTGGCCCTGGCGACGCTGCCCGAGGACGTCACGGTCGTGCTGGAAGACGCCCACGCCCCGCAGTGGCTCGAGACCGCGGCGGAGGCGGCCCTGGAGATCATGATCGCGCCCGTGGTCGGCCTGACGATGGTCGTCCTGCTGCGTACGCTGCAGCCCGCCGTCCCGGGGGGTGCTACGGCCGGCTCAGCTGACGGCGGAGAAGGGCAGCCAGGCTAGCCGTGCGAGCGTGCCTGCGTCGCTGGCCATCGCGCCCGCGCCCGACAGCGTCCACAGGGTGTCCCCGATCACGAGTGCCCGGCGAACGGGGACGCCGGCGCCGGCCGATGCGCCGGGAGGATGCCGGACGTCGCCCAGCTCGGCGACGGTGTCGCCGCGCAGCGCGAGGGCGAGCGCCGCGCTGTCCGGCTGGGGGGTAGGCGACCGGACAGAGCCCGGCGGAACGGCCGCCACGCGCGTCACCGGGAGCACGATCAGCCCGGTCCGCGGCCAGTAGAGGAACGCGTGCGGGTCGAACTCCACCTCGGAATGCGCGTGCCGGACGTGGTGACGGGCGATGCGGCGCGGCGCGGCGGGGTCGCCGACGTCGAACAGCGAGAGCTGGGTGCCCAGCTGCATGCCCCGCCCGGTGGCCTCCTGACCCACGCCGATGAGCTTCCCGTCACCGTCCGGGTGGAGGTAGGCCGAGTAGCCCGTGATCTTCAGCTCCCCCACCACCCGAGGCCGGCGCGGGGCGGAGAGGTCCAGCGTGTACAGCGGGTCGGTCTCCCGGAACGTCACGACATAGCCGGCCGGACCGATGAACCGTACGGCGTAGATGCGCTCTCCCTCCCCGAGCCCGCCGACCCGTCCGACGCCCACCAGCCGGTCACCGCTTTGGACCAGCACCGTGACGGCGCTGCGCGGGCGCCCGAGGCGGTCGGGCGGCTCACCCGGCAGGGCGGTCGACGTGGTCGCCACACGCAGGTACCCGTCGTACTCGGACAGCGCGTACTGGCTGAGCAGCGACCCGTCGATGGCCCCGGAGGCGAGGTAGCGTGGCCCGCCCGAACCGGAGACGTCGAACTTGTGGATGACCGTACGCGGCACCGCGGGGGGCGCGATCTCCGCGCCGCCGGGCAGCGGCCTGCCGGCCCCAAGGTGCGGCCCTGCGATGTAGAGGCTCGCGCCGGTGCCGTAGACGGTGTCGCCGTCCGCGAGCACGGAGAGCGGGTCGCCTTCGGCCAGGGCGTCGCGCAGGTCCAGGGTCAGCACGTTGAGCATCGACGACCCGCTGTACGTCCCGGCGTGGCTGACCCGGTCGCAGCTGACGAGCCGGCCACGGGAGAGCTCGCCACGGCTGCGCAGCTCGTACCGCGGCAGCCAGTCGTCGATCGAGGACTCCGCGACGACGCGTTCGTTCTGCCGGCGCGCCTGCGCCACCGACCGCCGCCCGTCGGGCTGTACGAACGGCAGGTGCGCTCCGGACCGGACCACGACGCGGGCCACGGCGCCGACCTGCCGGGCGTCGAGATAGCTGCCGTCGACGGTCAGCGTCCCGACCACATGCGGGCCTCCGGTCAGGTCGACCAGCGTGAGCCGAGATCGGATCGGCGTGACGGGCACGGGCGCGAGCGGCCCGGGCGTACCCGGCGCGGGCATGACGACCGGGCCGCCGCCGTACGCTGCCCCCGCCGGGGCCATCACCAGGGCACGGTCGCCGTGCATCAGCACCTGCTCGGCGGCCCCGCCCGGCAGCCGCAGCGCCCCCACGAGACGCCTGCTGGACGCGTCGACGACCCGCAGCATGCCGTCGACCACCGTGACGATGCGGCGCCCGTCGGTCTTGACCAGGTCCGCCTCGTCGACGCCCGCCTCGTGAACGGTGGTCGTGGAGTGGACGGGCCGCCCCTCGGCCGGGGCCGCGCGTTCGGCACCTCCCGCGGCAGCGGGTAGGGCAGCGCCACCCAGCGCGACCGCCATCCCTCGGCCGGGGAAGGCTCCGGTGAGTCCGTAGGGCCCGACGTGCCGCGCGGCCGCCCGCTGGAGGCCTTCGAGCGCCGCCTCGCAGGAGTCGAACGCGACCAGTTGAACGCCGCCTTGCCTCCCGTCGGCCCCCCCGCCGCCGGGCTGACCTTGGCCCCCGCCGTCGCCCGCACCCGGCGCCGTGCATCCGGTGGCCAGGAGTCCCGCCGCCAACCCCGTCACCACCACGGCCCGCACGTCTCGCCGCAGGGCGCGCCTGAGGCCGGCACGCCGCTCCGTCGTCCCAGACATGCTGCTTGGACGTTGCCGAGCCACCAGGCGTTCCGTCGGATCTCCTGCCCCGCGCCCCGGGCCAGACCGCCCGACTACGCCGGTACGTACATAGAGGCGCGGGATAGGCGCAGGGCCGGGCCGCGGTCGACGCGGCTGCACGCCATCGTCGCGTACGGCGGTGCCCGACGCGTCCCGCTCAACCACCTTTTACAACAATTCAGCAACGGAGTGCCCTGGTAGACGCCAAGCCGGATTACGTTGCGCTCGACCGTGCCGGTCGCGGTCCCGGGGGCGCCGCACAGGCGGCCCCGTTTCGTGGGGGGCACGCGTGCACCGCGCGCCCCCCAGCTGCTCGCCCGGAGACCCCGGGCTGGGAGGGGATGCCTTGAAGGGCATGGAGTTAGGCCTCACCTCACGGCGCCTGCTCGCCGTCGTCCCGATCGCCGCCCTCGGAGTCACCGGCCTGCTTGCGGCTCCCGGGGGGGCGGGGACATCGTCACACCCGACAGCGTCGATCGGCGCTGATGAGTACTACGTCAACTACGTCGAGCCGCAGGTCGAGCCGCAGAGCGACGGCCGGGAGGTCAAGGGCAGGGGCGGAGTGTTCCGCCCAGCGCCGGACCAGGCCGAGCAGGTCGACCAGAAGTTCGCCCAGGGCAATCCGGTCACCGCTGAAGAGCTCGCCAAGCTCGAGGCGAAGGCGGTCAAGACCGGCAAGAACCCGCGCGGGATCAAGAAGGCGCCCAGCACGCAGGAGGCGAAGCTACTCACGATCCTCGTCGAGTTCAACGAGTCGGCGAACGACGACTTCACCGGCACCATGGTCCCCAACACGGTTTTCGAGGACCGCACCTGCGTCCCGGGCACCGTGCAGAACGGCCCGCTGCACAACGGCATCCCGGACCCGGCGAACGCCTCCCACCCGGACAACAACTCGATGTGGGTGCCGGACTTCTCGCCGGACCACTTCAACCGGATGCTCTACACCGAGAAGGGCATCACCGAGCGGGTCCGCGAGGACCTCACCGGTCCGGACGGCAAGCCCGGCATCGACATCTCTGGCTACACGATGCGCAACATGTACGAGGAGATGTCCAAGGGCGCCTACACCGTGAGCGGCGCGGCCACCCCGTGGGTGGAGGTCTCGCACTCTGAGGCCTGGTACGGCGCGAGCCGTTGCTTCCAGGACGCGAGTGGCGCGTGGGTCGCCGGAGCCCCGCAGGACATGCAGGGACACCCGGACAACCCGAGGGGTGCCGGTCAGCTCGCTCTCGACGCGGTGGACGCGCTCGCGGCCGCCGACCCGGACTTCCCGTGGTCCGACTACGACCTCGAGGACCAGGGCGACCGGGACGGCGACGGCAACTTCTTCGAGCCGGACGGCGTCATCGACCACCTGGTGCTCGTGCACGCAGGCGAGGACAAGTCCGGTGGCGGCGGCGCGCAGGGCGTCTACTCGATCTGGGCGCACTCGTCCGCGGTTCCCGGCGGGCAGCAGATCCCCGGCACCGACCTCGTGGTCTCGAACTACATCGTGCAGCCCGAGGACTCCGGGGTCGGGGTCTTCGCCCACGAGTACGGTCACGACCTGGGCCTTCCCGACCTGTACGACACCTCGGGCGCGGCCGACTCGGACGTCGACTTCTGGGACCTGATGGCCTCGGGCTCGCACACCGGCCCGGTCTTCCAGGCCATTCCGACCCACATGGGGCTGTGGGACAAGTGGGTGCTCGGCTGGGCCGACCCGCTGATCCTCGACCCCGGAGATGACCCGCGGGCCGTCCAGCTCGGCCAGACCGCTCGCACCCCCAGCGGCACCCGGGACGGTGTCCGGATCACCCTGCCGGACAAGGTCACCACCCTCGCACAGCCGCACAGCGGCCAGAACATGTGGTACTCGGACAACGACCAGGACTGGGCGGACGTCAAGCTCGCCCGGGAGGTGGCCGTGCCCGCCGGAACCGACCTGCGGTTCTGGATGTGGAACAACTACGTGATCGAGGCCGATTGGGACTTCGGCTTCGTCGAGGTTTCGACGGACGGCGGGGCGACCTGGTCAGAGCAGAAGGTCTTCGACGAGTCGGGGACGCTGGCCTCGACCGACGACGGCTACCCCGACCCGAACGGCCGGATGGCCGACTACGGCAACAAGAAGTACGGCCTGACCGGGGACACGAACGGGTGGGCGCACCACTTCGTCGACCTGACGCCCTTCGCCGGTCAGACGGTGCAGCTGCGGCTGCGTCATGCCACCGACGCGGGCTTCCTGGAGCGCGGCTGGTTCGCCGATGACTTCTCGCTGACCAGCGACGGCACCACGGTGTGGAGCGACGACGTCGAGGGCGGGGCGGCCGGCTGGACCCCCGCGACCGGCACCTTCACCGACACGTCCGGCGCCGGCTGGGGCATCCATTCCGGCAGCGAGGTGCAGGAGCACTACTACCTCGCGGAGTGGCGCAACTTCAGCGGCTTCGACGAGGGCCTGAAGTACGCCTACGACACGAACTACTCACGCGACGCGTGGAAGGTCGGCAGGGTCCCCTACAACGCGCCCGGCATGCTGGTGTGGTACCGGGACACCACGTACGGGAACGTCAACCACGTCACCGCGAACTCGACGGCGCTACCCAGCTTCGGGGCGAAGGGCGGCCTGCTCATCGCCGACGCGAACTTCGACCCGCTACGCCGGAAGGGCGTGGCGGCTGAGAAGGACCCGTCGACGCTGAACAACCTGCCGTCGCGGCCGCAGTCGTCGAACGCGGCGTTCACGATGCACCCGACGTACCCGTTCCAGGAGTGCCTGGAGGCTCCCGGAGAGCCGTTCAGCGAGTACTGCACGGACTTCGGGAGGCTGCCGCGTGTGCGGACCTACAACGACGCCAAGGGCTGGGCGCCGGGCGTCGAGGTGCGCGGTGAGGATCTCTTCGCCCGGGATGTCGACGCGTCGGTCGTGATCCCGGCGCGGGACAACCAGGCCTACCCGACCCGGATCGTCGACCAGGACGGCAACCCGCGGACCGACTTGTACGGCACTGATCTCGGGTTCACCACACTGGGCTCGGGCGCCCCGGGTGACGAGGACAAGGAGTACGGCGTGTCGCTGCGCCTCATGCGCGCCGGCAAGTTCAACTCCTTCGCCACGGTGTTCGTGACCCCGCCGCCGGCCCGATAGGCGGCTGGATCACACAGCAGCCGGGTCGCCGCG
>JBOHCZ010000005.1:0-8029 GCA_050699195.1 Streptomycetales bacterium | reverse complement strand
GAAAGCATCTCCCGCCTCGTAGGGCACAGCACCACGGCCGTGACCGAAACCGTGTATCGGAAGCAGATCCGACCCGTGATCGTGGACGGTGCCGATGCGATAGACCGGATCTTCTCTCAGCCAAGAGAGGCACGTAGTCACTCAGATAGCCACTCAGGGGGGTGGGAGGACCAGACGGTGGCCTCCCATAACCCCTCTGACCTGGGGTGGAGCTAGTCGGACTCGAACCGACGACCCCTTGCCTGCCGAGCAAGTGCTCTACCAACTGAGCTATAGCCCCAGAGATCATTGAACCCTCGCCAGTGTAGCGACTCCCCAGCGAGTGCACGAAACCCGGAGGTCACTGGTCGTCACCCAGCACCGGCTCTGGCAACGTCCCGGCGTTGTGCTCCAGCAGCCGCCAGCGCTGGCCGGTCTCCCCCAGCACTGACCAGCAGCAGTTCGACAGCCCCCCCAGGGCCCCCCACGACTCGCCCGGCAGGCCGAGCAGCCGCCCGATCGCCACGCGGGCGGCACCGCCGTGCGTCACGGCCACCAGGGTGCCGTCGTGGCCGACGGGCTCGAGGCCACGCTCGAGCGCTGCGACGGCCCGTTCGGCAACCTCGGACTCGAGCTCGCCGCCCCCGCGCCTGACCGGCTCGCCACGCCGCCACGCGGTCATCTCCTGCGGGAACCTGGCGACGATCTCGTCGTTGGTCAGGCCCTGCCAGACCCCAGCGTAGGACTCCCGGAGGTCCTTGTCGAAGACAATCTCGAGCCCTGCCACCCGAGCCAGAGCCGATGCTGTGTCGGCCGCACGGCGCAGGTCAGAGGCCAGGATGGCATCGGGTCGCAGGGCGGCGAGCAGGCGTGCCGCCCGCCTCGCCTGGGCGCGACCGGTCTTGTCGAGGGGAACGTCGGTCTGCCCCTGGAACCGGTTCTGGAGATTCCACAGGGTACGGCCGTGCCGCCAGATGACGATGCGACGTCGCGCCGCGGGGACGTGGCCAGGAGCGTTCAGCGAGCCACCCCTTCGCGGCCCCGTCCCTCGCGCCTCGACTCCGGCAGCGCGATCGCCGGACAGTCCTTCCACAGCCGTTCGAGCGAGTAGTAGCCGCGCTCCTCGGCGTGCTGGACGTGCACGACGACGTCGCCGTAGTCCAGGAGCACCCACCGTCCCTCGCGTTCACCCTCGCGGCGCGCGGGCTTGACGCCGAGCGCCCGCAGCCGCTCCTCGACGGCGTCCACGATGGCGCGCACCTGCGGGTCGTTGGGCGCGGATGCGAGTACGAAGGCATCGGTGATGGCGAAGACGTCGGTCACGTCGTAGGCGACGACGTTGTCCGCGAGCTTCTCCGCGGCTGCACCCGCGGCGGCAATGGCCAGCTCGACGGCATGGGGTGATGCGGTCACGTCACGCTTTCTCGTCGGGGTCAACGCTCGGGGCGCCGATCACCGCTGCTCACCGGGGCGGTACGGCAGACGTGTGAGGGCTCACGGCTGGAAGTCGCTGCCCAGGACCACGACGATGTCGGCGAGCACCTGCTCACTGCTTGCCTCCTTCACGGCCGACTCGTCCAACCCCAGGGTAAGCGCTATCTGCCTGGCCTCCCAGGCGGCGCCCTCACGGGCCCGGACGACCGTCGCGCCGCGTATCTTGCCGATCTTGCCCCCATCTACGTAGGAATACCCGGAGTTGAGCAGCTTGACGCGCGCGGTGTCGGGGCTCTCCGGATCGCCCGAGGCATTCTGGACCATGACGCGGCCCGGCGCACCGGTGCTTTGGGCCGCCGCCACCGAGCCGCCGAGCACCTCGCGTACGAGAGGGGTGGCGGCCTGGATATCGAGCAGGTTGGTGCCGTCGTCGCGCAGCGGCAGCGCCTGGTAGTCCAGCCGCCCCGCCCTCGTCTCCCGGGACAGCGTGCTCAGCACGCCCGCGAGCTGGCCGTTCGGCAACGACGGGTCGGCAGCGATGCCCAACGCCTGGAGGAGCGACAGAACCCCGTCGTGGTCTTTGGGGAGCTTCTCGATCACTCCGGCGAGCACCTGCTCGAGCCTCGGCAGGCGTTCCGCCGGAGTGTCGCCGAACGTCGCGTAGGCCACGGCCTGCGCGCCGTCGAGACGCCCGTCACCGGCCGAAACGATGACCTCGCCCGACTCGTCGACGACGTCGGTGTCGACCGTCGCCTCGACGCCCCCGAGCCGGTCGACGAGCGTGGCGAACGAGGTCTCGTCCAGCACGAACGACCCGCCCAACCTGATCCCCAGCAGATCAGAGAGTGCGCTACGCGACAGCGTGGGGCCGATCACCTTCATCGTCCGGCCGAGGGGGGTGAATCCCTGCCCGGACACGTCGACGTTGAGCTCGGAGGGCACCAGGACGACGGCGTCGGCCCCTCGGGCGCGGTCCCGGACGAGGAGGGCATTGGCCACCGCCTCGCCGTCGGCCCCCCGGAGCTGGAAGAGCACCGTCTGCTCGGAGACGGTGTCGCCTTCCTCCTCCGCCGTGAACGATGACACGACCCGGTAGCCGGCGCTCCCGAGCGCGGCCAGCCCGACGACGGCGAGCAGGGCGACGAGGCGGACCCGCAACAGCCGGCGGCGTTCAACACGACGCTCGCTGCGCGTCTCGGCGAACCGCAGCCAGTCGATGACATCGCTCTGGTCCTCGTCCGCGACGAAGTCGAACTCTTCCTCGACGCGGGCGTCCTCCGACCCCTCCGTTGGCGGTCCGGCGGCCCGCCCAGATGTCGGCCCAGACACCGGCCCAGAAGGCTGCCCAGCTGGCCGCTCTGCCTGACGACGCTCGGTTTCGCTCACACCTGCCCCCGATAGAGGCCTCGCTTGTTGATGTACTGGACGATCCCGTCCGGTACGAGGTACCAGATGGGCTCCCCCCGGTGGACGCGTTCGCGGCACTCCGTGGACGAGATGGCGAGCGCCGGCACCTCGACGAGGCTGACCCCCCCGTCGGGCAGCCCTGGGTCTGAGAGCGGGTGCCCAGGCCGTGTGCAGCCCACGAGGTGGGCCAGTTGGAAAAGCTCGTCGGGGCTACGCCAGGAGAGCAACTGGGCAAGCGCATCCGCCCCGGTGATGAAGTAGAAGTCGACGTCTTCCCCGCGCTCGGCCCGCAGGTCACGCAGCGTGTCGATGGTGTGCGTCGTCCCGCCGCGGTCGACGTCGATGCGGCTCACCGTGAAGCGGGGGTTGGACGCCGTGGCGATGACGGTCATCAGGTACCGGTCCTCGGCGGGCGACACCGCCCGGTCGTCCTTCTGCCACGGCCGCCCGGTCGGCACGAAGACGACCTCGTGGAGGCCGAACAGGCTCTGCACCTCGCTCGCGGCCACCAGGTGGCCGTGGTGGATCGGGTCGAAGGTCCCGCCCATGATCCCTAGGCGCGTCCGGCGCTCACTCACGAAGGGGACCCTAACGGGCGCCGGGTGTCAGGTCGCACCCACCCCGTGCAATGTCGTACACACGGAGTGGAATGCACGCTCTGTTCGGGGACGCCACGCAGCATCGGCTCACGCCAGACCACGCACCGGCGGCTCCCCTCCGGACCAGTCTACGCACCGAACCGCCTTTCCCACCTCCGTACGTGGCAGGGTCCCGGGCTCGAGGAGCGAGACGTCGGCACGCAGGCCGAGCCGCTCGACGAGCGCGCGGCCGAGATCGTCACGCACCTCCGGCCCACCCCCGACGCGCTCACAGGCGACCACGAGCCGCACGCTGGCGCCGCGGCGGTCGACGACGAGCAGGTAGTGCGGTGCGACCCGGTCATCGGCCAGGACGACCCGCTCGACCTCGCTGGGGTAGACGTTGACCCCGCGTACGACGAGCATGTCGTCACGCCTGCCGACCACCTTGCTCATCCGGGTGAGGGTGCGACCGCACACGCACGGGTCGGTCCGCAGCGACGCGATGTCGCCCGTGCGGTAGCGCAGCAGCGGCAGCCCCTCCTTCGTGGGCGTCGTGAACGTGAGATCGCCGGGGGCACCCTCCGGGAGCGGCGCCCCGGTCTCCGGGTCGAGGGCCTCGACGAGGAAGTGGTCCTCGTTGACGTGCAGACCGTCCTGGCCGTCGAGGCACTCGGTCGCGACGCCCGGACCGATGACCTCGGAGAGCCCGTAGATGTCGAGGGCCTTGAGCGGCAACAGCGCCTCGATCTTCTCCCGCAGGCCGTCGGTCCACGGCTCCGCCCCGAACAGCCCGGCGGTGAGGCTGAGCTGCCCCGGGTCGACACCCGCCTCGCGGATGGCCTCACCCAGGTAGACGGCGTAGGAGGGCGTACAGGTCAGGATGTCCGCCCGCAGGTCGGCGAGGAGGCGAAGCTGGCGGGCGGTCATGCCGGCGGAGTTCGGGATCACGGTGGCGCCCAGCGCGACGGCGCCCTGATGGATACCCAGGCCGCCGGTGAACAGCCCGTACCCGTAGGCGTTGTGCACGGTGCTCGCCGGCGTCGCCCCGGCGCATCGCAGCGAGCGGGCGCACATCCGGGCCCACAGGTCGAGGTCGGCGCGGGTGTAGCCGACCAGGGTCGGCCGGCCGCCCGTGCCGCTCGACCCGTGCACGACCACGATGTCGTCGAGGCGCACCGACAGCATCCCGTAGGGATAGCGGTCCCAGAGGTCCTGCTTGGCGGTGGTCGGAAGCTTCGCGAGGTCGTCGAGCGCGACGTCCCGGCCGACGCGCACACCCGCCTCGCGGAGCCGGTCGCCCTGCACGCCGCCCGCCGCGAGCAGCCGGTCGACGAGCGACCGCAGGCGCCCCTGCTGCAAGGTAGCCCGCTCGTCGCGGGACATCGCCTCTGCCCTCGGCTCGAACATCGCACCTCTCAGCTGGTCGGCCGAACGTGTGGGGCCGTTCACGCTAGAGAGCCTCGGCGTCCTGCCGCAAGGGCCGGCATGTCCTGGCGCCGCTCGTCAGCGGTCCTTGTTGAACTGCATGGTGACCCAGAGCATGAACACCAGCACTAGGAAGGCGACGACGCCGATGACGACGGGGTTGATCCCCTCGTAGGAGGTCTTTGCCGACTCCTGGGCGGCCTGCTGGGCGGCCTGGGCGGCGGTGGCGGGTGGGGTCATCGTGGGGGCATCCTCGCGGTGCTCGGGTGGTCGGCTTCAGCAGATCTTCCCAGACGCGGGTCCCGAATGCGCGGTCACCCGCGGACCTGCCCCTCGCCGGTCACGACGTACTTCGTCGACGTGAGCTCCGGGAGGCCCATCGGGCCCCGGGCGTGCAGCTTCTGGGTCGAGATCCCGACCTCAGCGCCGAACCCGAACTCGCCGCCGTCGGTGAACCGCGTGGAGGCGTTGACCATGACCGCCGCGGCGTCGACCGAGGCGGCGAAGCGGCGGGCGGCCGGTTGGGACCGCGTCACGATGGCCTCGGTATGGCCGCTGCCGTGCCGACGGATGTGGCGCACGGCGTGGTCGAGCGACGGTACGACGGCGGCCGCGATGTCGAGCGAGAGGTACTCGGCCGGCCAGTCCTCGTCGGTGGCCGGGACGACGTCGCCAGGAGCGAAAGAGGCCACCTGATCGTCGCCGTGCACCCGCACCCCGGCCTCCCGCAGCGCCGCAAGCGCCCTGGGCAGGAACGCCGCGGCGGCACCCGCATGCACCAGGAGGGTCTCGGCCGCGTTGCAGACGGATGGACGCTGGGTCTTCGCGTTGAGCAGGATCGCGAGCGCCATGTCGAGGTCGGCGTCAGCATCGACGTAGACATGGCAGTTGCCGACACCGGTCTCGATGACCGGCACCGTCGACTCCTCGACGACCGAACGGATCAGCGACGCCCCGCCCCGGGGGATGAGCACGTCCACCAGGCCACGGGCACGCATCAGGTGTTTGACGGCGTCATGCCCCTCGCCCGGGACGATCTGCACGGCGTCCACGGGCAGTCCGGCGCCGGCGGCCGCCCCCCGGAGGGCGTCGACGATCGCCTGGTTCGACGCCCGGGCCGACGACGACCCGCGCAGCAGCGCCGCGTTGCCAGACTTGAGGCACAGCCCGGCGGCGTCGGCGGTGACGTTCGGCCGCGCCTCGTACACGATCCCCACGACGCCGATCGGCACGCGGACCTGCCGCAGCTCCAGGCCGTTCGGCAGGGTCGAACCGCGAACCACCTCCCCGACCGGATCGGGCAGGTCGGCGATATCGCGCAGGCCCTCGGCCATTCCGCCGATCCGCGACTCGTCGAGGGCCAGCCGATCGACGACCGCCGGACCCGTCCCCGCGTCGCGGGCCCTGCCCACGTCGGTCTTGTTGGCCTCGATGATCTCCCCGGCCCGCGCCTCGAGCGCGTCGGCGGCCGCACGGAGCGCGGCGTCCTTGACCCCCCGGGGGAGGATGGCGAGCTCGGCGGCGGCGTCGCGGGCGCGCCGCGCAGCGTCGAGGACCGGGTCGGCGGCGTTCCTGGACTCGCTCATGAGCCCATTATCCCGAAGCCGTACGTGAGGTGTGGAGCGGCTCAGAACGGGCGGACGACGCCGGGGGAGGCGGGGGGCAGGGTCCTGAGCTGGTAGGTGCCGCGGTCGATCACCTCGAGGCCGACGATCTCCCAGGAGGGCAGCCCGGCCGTGGTGCGATGCTCCCCCCACAGCCGGAGGGCCAGCGCAGCCGCGTCGTACAGGTCGGGCGCCTGCTCCCAGTAACTCACCTCCGCCCGGTCGGCCGCATAGCGGCCCGACAGCAGAAACGGATGGTCGTGCGCCAGCCTTTCGAGAGCCGCACGGACCTCCGCGGCGTCCCTGGGTTCCCCGGCGACCGTGAGAGTGACGTGCCACATCCGCGGGTTCGTGTCGGAGGCCAAGCGCCGCGCCCTTTCGTCCGTGTCGTCGTCGCGTCTCGTCGCGTCTAGTGGCGCAGCAGCACGAGGTCATCGCGGTGCACGACCTCCCGCTCGTAGGCCGGTCCCAGCTCCCTGGCCAGCTCCCGCGTCGAGCGCCCCAGCAACTCCGGCAGCTCCTTGGCGTCGAAGTTCACCAGCCCGCGGGCCACGGCGCGACCGGTCTCGTCGAGCAGGTCGACCGGGTCACCCGCGGAGAAGCTACCGTCCACCCCTGTCACACCGGCGGGCAGCAACGAAAGGCGCCGATCCACCACCGCGCGCACCGCCCCCGCGTCAAGGTGGAGACGGCCCTGCGGGCTGGTGGCGTGGGCCAGCCACAGCAGGCGGGTGGTCGTACGCGCGCCGGTACGGCGGAACAACGTGCCGACGTGCTCGCCCGCCAGCGCCTGCCCAGCCAGCCCGGCGGAGGTGAGGACGACCGAGACGCCTGCGGCCGTCGCGATCCGCGCGGCGTCGACCTTCGTCAGCATTCCCCCGGTGCCGACCCCGGCCCGGCCGGCTCTGCCGGCTCTGCCGTCTCTGCCGAACTGAACGCCCTCGAGGTCGCGCGGACCGTGCACCTCGTCGATCCGCCGGGCCCCGGACGCCCGCGGGTCCCCGTCGTAGAGCGCGTCGATGTCGGAGAGCAGGACCAGCAGATCGGCGTGCACCAGGTGCGCGACGAGCGCGGCCAGCCGGTCGTTGTCGCCGAACCTGATCTCGTGGGTGGCGACGGTGTCGTTCTCGTTGATCACGGGGACGACGCCCATCTCGAACAGCTTCGCCAGCGTCCGGTAGGCGTTGCGGTAGTGCGCCCGCCGCGTCACGTCGTCGGCGGTGAGCAGCACCTGCCCGACCTGCAGCCCGTGCCGGGCGAACGCCCGGGTGTAGCGCGCGATCAGCAGGCCCTGCCCGACACTCGCGGCGGCCTGCTGGGTGGCGAGGTCGCGGGGGCGGCGGGCGAGCCGGAGCGGCGCGAGTCCGGCGGCGATGGCCCCGGAGGAGACCAGGACGAGCTCGCCGCCCTGGTCGCGGCGCTCCGCGAGGGCACCGGCGAGGGCGTCCACACGCTCGCCGTCGAGCCCGCCCTGTGCTGTCGTGAGCGACGACGAGCCCACCTTCACCACGATGCGGCGCGCGGCGGTCACCTCCCGGCGAAGGCGCGACGTCATCGATCCTCCAACCGCGCGTCGGTACCCCGCGGCCCCTGCAGGTG
>JBOHCZ010000004.1:0-8361 GCA_050699195.1 Streptomycetales bacterium | reverse complement strand
CAGGGCGTCCCCGCCGTTGTCCCCGCTGCCGACGAGCAGCACGACCCGCGCGCCGTACACCCGAGGGAGCAGGCGCGCGCAGGTCGCCGCGAGTCCGGCCGCCGCCCGCTGCATGAGCGTCCCTTCCGGCAGCCGTGCCATCAGCGCGGCTTCGGCCGCCCGGACGTGCGGGACGCGGTAGGCGCGCTTCACGTGTCCCCTTCCGCGATCACCACGGCGGATGCGATCCCGGCGTCGTGGCTGAGTGACACATGCCACCGCTGCACGCCCAGCTCGTCGGCGCGTGACGCGACGCTGCCGCGCACCTCGAGACGTGGCCGTCCTGAGGCGTCGCGCACCACCTCGGCGTCGTGCCAGTGCAGGCCCCCGGGGGCGCCGAGCGCCTTTGCCAGCGCCTCCTTCGCCGCGAAGCGCGCCGCGAGGGAGGCCGCGTGCATGCGCCGCTCGGACTCGGTGAACAACCGCTCGGCGAGACCCGGAGTCCGCTCCAGCGACTCCGTGAACCGCGCGACGTCCACGACGTCGATGCCCACACCGACGATCACGGACACCAGGCTACGGGTGCGCGTGATCCCGCCCTCCTGCTGCGCACCCTCCTGCTCGAACCCTGAGGTCAGAACCCGGCGCGGTGCCAGGGACCCCAGATCGCGAAAGAACGGCCGGCGTCCGACTGGACGTTGACGAACAGCGTTCGCGTGTCGGGGCCGAACGTCGACCCCGCGAACTCGGCGCCCGGGTCGTCATCGGGCGGCACCAGGCGGGCGAAGTCGAAGATCTGCCCGCCACGCGTGAGCCCGCGCAGGAAGTTGAAGCCGCCGCCGTTCTCGCAGAGCACGAGCGTGCCGCGCCTGCTCACCGTCACGTTGTCCGGGAGGTCGAGCACCTGCGACGCCGGAGACTCGTACACGAGCTGCAGCAGTTGGCCGCGGGTGTGGTAGGCCCAGACCTGGCCCCGCCCGTCGCCGAAGCCGGACGGTGCCTCGTCGCCGGCCGACCTCGCGCCGCCCTGCGTCGAGCAGAAGTACACGACCCCGTCGTCGTACGCGGAGCCTTCGAGACGGGAGAAGATCGCCGCGCCCTTCGCGCGGCCCTCGTTACCGACCGCCTGGACCGCGGTGTCGTTCGACGGCCTACCGGTGAATGCCGGGTCAGGGTCGTCGATGTCGACCCACGTGACGCGGTAGGTCGCCCGGTGGCGTTGGCCCTGGTCGAGTCGGGCGTTCGGGTCGCCTTCGACAGCGAGCACCTGCAGGCGTCCACCGTCGAGCAGCCGGCCCGCGACCATCGGGTCCACGGGCGGCAGGTACCGGTAGAAACCCGACGCGAAGCCGAAGTTGTCCTCCGTGAGGTAGACCGCGCCGGTGAACGGGTCGAACGCCGCCGACTCGTGCGCGAACCGCCCCGCAGCCCGGACCGGCTCGCCGGCGGCCCTGCCGCTGGAGGGCACGTCGTAGACGTAGCCGTGGTTCTCGTGCAGCAGGCTGTTGTCCTGGCCGGTGAAGTCATTGCCGACGTCCGGGCCGTTGACCGTCTCCTCGCAGGTGATCCAGCTGCCCCACGGCATCGGCCCGCCCGAGCAGTTCAGCTGCGTGCCGCTGAGGCTGACCGCGCTGCGCACGACCTCGCCGAACGCCGTGACCTCCAGCGTCACCGTGCCTCCACCAGCCGCGGGGTCGTAGGCGAGGCCGGGCTCGCCGAAGGCCCCCACGGGGCCGTTGACCTCGTGGTTTCTGACCAGGATGGTGTTGTCGGAAGCACCGGGGAACGCGGTCATGCCGTCGTGCGCGGGCGGCGTCACGACCCCGTCGTCGAGTGGGGAACCGGCGGGGCCGAATGAGCGGTACGCGAAGCCCTCGGGCAGATGGAGACGGATCTCGCCGTCCCGGAGGTCGGGCACCGGGTGAAGGCGCCGGAACGCGATGTCCGCGCGTCCGCCGTCGCGGGCGGCCGCGGCCGCCAGGCCCTGGAAGGGGCCGCCCACCAGGACACCACCGGCCGCCGCCGCGGCTCCGCCTGCCAGGAAGGTGCGACGATCGAGCTCGGTCATCGGCCTGCCCCTTGTGTCTCAGATGGTGAAACCCGAAGGCTGGGGCAAACGGTAGCCCGCGGTCGCCTGCTCTGCAGCCGGATGGCCTGGTCAGGCCAGCCGCGCGCAATTTCGCCCTGATTGCGGCGTGTGTGAGGGCCCGACTATTCGACGGTGACCGACTTCGCGAGATTGCGGGGCTGGTCGACGTCGTTCCCCCGGGCCAGCGCCAACTCGCAGGCGAACACCTGCAGCGGCACCGTCGCCACGAGCGGCTGCAGCAGCGTCGGGGTCGCGGGGACGCGGACGAGCGTGTCGGCGTACGGCGCGACCGCCTCGTCGCCCTCCTCGGCGATCACGATCGTCTGCGCGCCGCGCGCCCTGATCTCCTGAATGTTGCTGACGATCTTGTCGTGCAGCACCGAACGGCCGCGCGGCGAGGGCACCACGACGACCACGGGCAGGCCGGGCTCGATCAGGGCGATCGGGCCGTGCTTGAGGTCCCCCGCGGCGAAGGCCTCGGCGTGCATGTACGCCAGCTCCTTCAGCTTGAGGGCGCCCTCCAGTGCGACCGGCAGCCCCACGTGCCGCCCGACGAACAGCACGGTCTTGGCGTCGGCCAGCCGCTGGGCGAGCCGGCGTACCGGCTCGATGGTGTCGAGGACGCGGGCGACCTTGCCTGGCATCGCCGACAGCTGCTCGATCTCGGCGGCGATCTCGTCGCCGAACTTCGTGCCGCGCACCTGGGCGAGGTAGAGCCCGACGAGGTAGCAGGCCACCAGCTGGGTGAGGAAGGTCTTGGTCGCCGCGACGCCCACCTCGGGACCTGCGTGGGTGTAGAGCACGGCGTCGGACTCGCGCGGGATCGTCGAGCCGTTGGTGTTGCAGACCGCGAGCACCCGGGAGCGCTGCTCGCGGGCGTGGTGGACCGCCATCAGGGTGTCGAGGGTCTCGCCGCTCTGGCTGATGGCGATGACGAGCGTCGAACGGGTGAGGATCGGGTCGCGGTAGCGGAACTCGCTGGCGAGCTCCACCTCGCAGGGGATCCTGGTCCAGTGCTCGATGGCGTACTTGGCGACGAGGCCGGCGTAGTAAGCCGTTCCGCACGCAACGACGATGATCTTGTCGATCTCGCGGAGGTCCTCGTCGGAGAGCCGCATCTCGTCCAGCGCCAGGGTGCCGTCGACGGCGAGCCGCCCGAGCAGCGTGTCGGCGACCGCGGCCGGCTGCTCGGCGATCTCCTTGAGCATGAAGTAGTCGTAGCCGCCCTTCTCCGCGGCCGAGGCGTCCCAGTCGACGTGGTACTCCCGCACCCGCGCCGGGGCCCCGTCGAAGTCGGTGACGGTGACGGAGTCCCGGCGCAGCTCGACGACCTGGTCCTGGCCCAGCTCGACGGCCTCCCGGGTGTGGCCGATGAACGCCGAGACGTCGCTGGCCAGGAAGTTCTCGCCGGTCCCCCGACCCACTACGAGCGGGGAGTTGCGGCGGGCCCCCACGACGACCCCCGGCGCGTCGGGGTGCATGGCGACGAGCGTGAACGCCCCGGACAACCGGCGGCAGACCCGGCGCATCGCCTTCGCCAGGTCGCCCCCTGCGGCCGGCACCTCCTCCTCGAGCAGGTGGGCCACGACCTCTGTGTCGGTCTCGGAGGAGAGCTCGTGGCCACGCGACTCGAGCTCGGCCCGCAGCGCCGCGAAGTTCTCGATGATGCCGTTGTGGATGACGGCCGCCGACCCGGTGCAGTCGGTGTGCGGGTGGGCGTTGCGGTCGGTCGGGGCCCCGTGGGTGGCCCAGCGGGTGTGCCCCATGCCCGCCAGGGCGGTCGGCGGCGGCGTCTCCGCGAGCGCCGCCGTGAGGTTTCCGATCTTGCCCGCCCGTTTCACGGTCGCGAGCTTGCCGTCGTCGAGCACGGCGACCCCCGCGGAGTCGTACCCCCGGTACTCGAGCCGCTTGAGGCCCTCGACGATCACGTCGAGAGCCGGCCGGTCACCGACGTAGCCCACGATCCCGCACATGCCCGCCAGCGTATCGACTGGTCGCCGCACCGGTGCGGGCATGCAGCCCTAGAGTGCTCGGGTGGCCGAGGAGCGGGAGGGCATCAGTCCCTACGTCGAGTTCGACCGCGAGGCGTGGGCGAAGCTGCGCGCGGCGACGCCGCTGCCGCTCACGGAGGACGAGCTCGAACGGCTCAGGGGCCTCGGCGAGCCGGTCGACCTCGACGAGGTCCGCGACGTCTACCTGCCGCTGTCGCGGCTGCTCAACCTGCACGTCGCGGCCACCCGTGGACTGCACGGCGCCTTGGAGACGTTCCTGGGGGAGGCACCGCGCCCCACGCCCTTCCTGATCGGCATCGCGGGCAGCGTCGCGGTGGGGAAGAGCACCGTGGCACGCATCCTGCGGGAGTTGCTCGCGCGCTGGCCCGACCACCCTCGCGTCGACCTGGTCACCACGGACGGCTTCCTGCTCCCGAACGCCGATCTCGAGCGCCGGGGGATCCTGGACCGCAAGGGTTTTCCCGAGTCCTACGACCAGCGGGCACTGCTGCGTTTCGTGGTCGACGTGAAGGCGGGCCGGCCGGTGGTCACGGCGCCGGTGTACTCACACCTCCGGTACGACATCGTGCCGGGCTCGACGCTGACCCTCCGCAGGCCCGACATCCTGCTGCTTCGAAGGCCTCAACGTGCTGCAGCCGGCACAGCCGCACCCGGACGGGCGCCCCCGGCTCGCGGTGTCGGACTTCTTCGACTTCTCGATCTACGTCGACGCGCGGACCAGCGATGTCCGGCGGTGGTACGCCGACCGGTTCCGCACGTTGCGCGAGACGGCGTTCCAGGACCCGTCGTCGTATTTTCACCGCTACGCTGACCTGAGCGACGCGGCGGCGACCGCGCGGGCGCACCAGATCTTCCGCGACGTGAACGAGGTCAACCTCCTGAGCAACATCAAACCCACCCGCGGCCGCGCCACGCTGGTCCTGCAGAAGGGTCCGGACCACGCCGTGCGGCGGGTACGCCTGCGCAAGGTATGACGGGCCCGCCCGGCGTCGGGGAAAGCGCGGGCCAGGGCGCGAGATCCGGCTGACGATGCGTCAGAGTGGAACCGTGGACATCACGACAGCCACGGCAGCGGACCGGGACGAGGGCCTGTTCGGCACCGACAGCGTCACGTGGCGCATCCACGGTGACCCGGTGATGATCCTGGGCGGGCTGCGGGCCCTGCTCCTGCAGGCCCTGCACCCGCGCGCGATGGCCGGTGTCGCACAGCACAGCGGCTTCCGCGGCGACCCCTGGGGACGGCTGGTACGCACGGCCGACTACATCGGCGCCGTCACCTACGGCACCACAGCCCAGGCCCAGCAGGCCGGGGCCAGGCTGCGGGAGATCCACGCCCGGATCCGGGCCACCGACCCCGCGACCGGGCGCTCGTTCCGGGTCGACCGGCCTGAGCTGCTGCTCTGGGTGCACTGCGCGGAGGTCGACTCGATGCTGAGCGTGTACCGCCGCTGCGGCGGCCGGCTCACGGACGCCGAGGCCGACGGATACGTCGCCGAGCAGACCACGGCCGCCGCGCTGGTCGGTCTCGACCCGGCGAAAGTGCCTGCGGACGCCGCCGATCTTGCCGCCTTTTTCGAGGGCGTACGGCCCGAGCTGCACGTCACACCCGAGGCGCGGCGCGCGGCCCGGTTCGTGCTCGGACCGCCGATGCCCCGCTGGGTGAGCATCGCGACGCCGGCGCGCCCGGCCTGGGCGGGCATGGCGACGCTTGCCTTCGCGATGCTGCCCCGGTGGGCCCGGCGGATGTACGCGCTGCCCGGCCTGCCCACCACCGACCTCGCGGCCAGCATCACCGGCCGGGCGTTGCGCTCCGGGCTGCTCGCACTGCCACCGGCCGTGCGTGAAGGCCCTCACCGCAAGGCCGCCAGGGCGCGCGTCGGCGCCTGACCGGCAGGCCCGGCACAACGTCAGCGGGTGGGCGCGAGAGTGTCGCGCACGGCGTCGGCCAGTCGTCCCGCGACCAGCCTGGCCTGCTCGTCGGTAGGTGCCTCGACCATCACCCGGACGAGCGGCTCGGTACCCGAGGGGCGCAGCAGCACCCGGCCGCGCTCGCCGAGTTCCTCCCGCGCACGGGCGACGGCCTCGTCGAGCTCCGGGCTGGCGTGCGCGCGCGACTTGTCGACCCCTTCGACGTTCACCAGGATCTGCGGGAACCGCGTCATGATCCCGGCCAGCTCACCGAGCGGGCGTCCGGTCGCCGCGACCCGGGCGAGCAGCTGCAGCCCGGTGAGCACCCCGTCGCCGGTCGTCGCGTGGTCGAGCAGGATGACGTGCCCGGACTGCTCACCGCCCAGGGCGTACCCGCCGGCCTTCATGGCTTCGAGCACGTAACGGTCGCCGACCTTGGTCTCGATGACCTCTACGCCCTGGTGGCGCATGGCGAGCCGGAACCCCAGGTTCGACATCACCGTCGCGACCACCGAGTCCCCCCGCAGGGCGCCCTGCTCGCGCATGCCGACCGCGAGGATCGCGAGCACCTGGTCGCCGTCGACGAGGCCGCCCGAGGCGTCGACGGCCAGGCAGCGGTCCGCGTCGCCGTCGTGGGCGAGGCCCGCATCGGCACCCCGCTCGACGACGGCGGCACGCAGCTTGTCGAGGTCGGTCGAGCCGCAGCCGTGGTTGATGTTCAGCCCGTCCGGCTCCGCGGCGATGGCCGTGACGTGCGCCCCCGCGCGACGCAGCGCCTCAGGTGCGACCCGGTACGCCGCACCGTGCGCACAGTCGACGACAACCCGGAGGCCGTCGAGCCGGTTCGGCAGGCTGGCCAGCAGGTGCTCGACGTAGTCCCTCGCCCCCTGGGGAAAGTCACGGACCCGGCCGACGTCGGGACCCACCGGCCGGCAGCGCCCATCATTGTCGGCCAGCGCCGCCTCGACCGCGTCCTCCATGGCATCCGGGAGCTTCTGGCCGCCCCGCGTGAAGAACTTCACCCCGTTGTCGGGCATCGGGTTGTGCGACGCGGACAGCATGACTCCCAGGTCGGCCCCGGCGACGTGGGTGAGGTAGGCGATCGCGGGGGTCGGCAGCACCCCGGCCCGCAGCACGTCGACGCCAGAACTCGCCAGCCCAGCGACCACTGCGGCCTCGAGGAACTCACCCGAAGCACGCGGATCACGGCCGACCACGGCGACCGGCCTGTGGCCCTCGAACTCGCCGGCCTCGCCCAGCACACGAGCAGCGGCCACGGCGAGATCGAGAGCGAACTCCGCGGTGAGGTCGCGGTTGGCGGTGCCTCGCACGCCGTCGGTTCCGAACAGACGGCCCATGGGGTGCGCCCGCCGGTTCAGCGCTTGCTGTACTGCGGCGCCTTGCGGGCCTTCTTCAGGCCGTACTTCCTGCGCTCCTTGACGCGGGGGTCCCGGGTGAGGAAACCGGCCTTCTTCAGCGCCGGGCGGTTGCTGTCGACGTCGACGCCGTTGAGCGCACGCGCGATGCCCAGGCGCAGCGCACCCGCCTGCCCCGACACCCCGCCGCCGGTGATGCGGGCGAAGACGTCGTAGCTGCCTTCGAGCTCCAGCGTGCGGAACGGCTCGGTGACCAACTGCTGGTGCACCCGGTTGGGGAAGTAGTCCTCGAGGGGGCTGCCGTTGATCTTCCACTTCCCGGTGCCGGGGACGATGCGGATGCGGGCGATGGCTTCCTTGCGCCGGCCGGTCGCCCTCCCAGGAGCGGTCGCAACGGGGCTCGCAGCGGGCTCCGCGGTGGTCTCGGTGGTGTAGGTCTCAGGGGCCTCGTCGGTCACGTCGGGCTTCTCTCCGCTGCTTGGAGGGCTGCTCTGGGTGGCTGCACCGTGCACGGTCACTGGGCCGGTCACTGGGTCAGCTGGGTGATGTCGAAGGGCACCGGCTGCTGGGCCTGGTGTGGATGGTCTGGCCCGGCGTACACCTTGAGCTTCGAGAGCGTCTGCCGGCCGAGGGAGTTCTTCGGCAGCATCCCCTTGACGGCCTTCTCCACCGCACGGTCGGGCCGTTTCTCCATCAGCTCGCTGTACGGGATCGCGCGCAGGCCGCCGGGGTAGCCGGAGTGGCGGTAGGCCTTCTTCTGCTCCAGCTTCTTGCCGGTCAACGCGACCTTGGCGGCGTTGACGATGATGACGAAGTCGCCGGTGTCGACGTGCGGTGCGAAGATCGGCTTGTGCTTGCCCCGCAGCAGCGTGGCGGCCTGACTGGCGAGCCGCCCGAGGACGACGTCGGTGGCGTCGATGACGTACCACTGCCGCTGGACGTCGCCGGGCTTGGGGCTGTACGTGCGCACGGGTCGCCGCCTCTACTTCGTCGAAGG
>JBOHCZ010000003.1:0-3744 GCA_050699195.1 Streptomycetales bacterium | reverse complement strand
GCGCAGCCCCGCAGCCGCGGCCCTTGCGGCCCCGCCCGGGTCGCCCTCGGGGGCGTCGGCCCCGCGGGGGAGCGTGCTCATCGTCTCGGCGGCTGGCAGGGGCGGGTGCGCAGCGCCTTGACGTAGTCGTCCGGCGCACCTCCCACCTCGGCGGCGTCGGCGATGATGCCGAGGTAGCGGGCCGAGGGCAGCCCGCCCTCGTACCCGTTCAGCACGTAGAGCCAGGCCAGCACGTCACCGTCGAGCGTGAGCACCCGGACCCGGATCTTGCGGTAGAGCCCGAGGGCGTTGCCTTCCCACCGGTCGAGCAGGGGCTCGTCGAACGGCGGGACGTCGTAGAGGATCACGAACACCTCGGCGGTGTAGTCCTCCACGACCGTCGCCAGTGCGCCGTCCCAGCTGAGCTCCTCGCCGCCGAAGGTGAGCCGCCAGCCGGGCAGCCACCCGCTGCCGCGCATAGGGGAATGTGGGGCCCGCAGAGCCATCTGCCGCGCATCCATGTTGCTGGCGTAGGCGGCATAGAGGGCCATGCTCGGAAGACTACGGGCCGTTGGCCGGATGCGTGACAATGGGCCGGTGACACGCATCGCGATTCTCGGCGGCGGCCCGGGCGGCTACGAGGCGGCGCTGGTCGGCGCGCAGCTGGGCGCGGAGGTCATCCTGGCCGACCGCGACGGTCTGGGCGGGTCTGCGGTGCTCACCGACTGTGTCCCGTCCAAGACGCTGATCGCGACGGCCGAGGCCATGACGTCGTTCGCGGGCTACGACGAGCTGGGTGTTCGGGTGGGTGACGGCACCCCGCCCGACGGCGTGGTGGGTGTCGACCTCGGCCAGGTCAACAACCGCGTGCTGGGGCTGGCCCAGGCCCAGTCGGGGGACATCGGGCGCACCCTGTCCCGCCGCGGGGTGCGCGTCTACCCGGGCACGGCCCGCCTGGACGCCCCGCATCGCGTCACGGTGAGTCTCGCGTCCGGTGGTCGCGAGACGTTCGAGGCCGACGCGGTCCTCGTCGCCACCGGCGCCCATCCCCGGGTGCTTCCTGAGGCGGTTCCCGACGGCGACCGCATCCTCGACTGGACCCAGATCTACGACCTCAAGGAGCTGCCGGAGCGGCTGATCGTCGTGGGCTCGGGGGTGACCGGGGCCGAGTTCGCGAGCGGCTACCAGGCGCTCGGCTCCCAGGTGACCCTGGTGTCGAGCCGCGAACGGGTGCTGCCCGGCGAGGACGCCGACGCGGCGGCTGTCCTCGAGGACGTCTTCCTGCGCCGCGGCATGAGCGTGATGGCCCGCTCCCGGGCGCGTTCGGTGCACCGCCTCGGCGACGGCGTCGTGGTGACGCTCGAGGACGGCCGCCGGGTCGAGGGCACGCACTGCCTGCTCGCCGTGGGCTCGGTCCCCGACACCCGCGACATGGGGCTGGCGGAGGCCGGGGTGCGGCTGGGCAAGGGCGGCTTCGTCGAGGTCGACCGGGTGTCGCGGACGTCCGCGCCGAGGGTGTACGCGGCCGGCGACTGCACGGGCGTGCTGATGCTCGCGTCCGTCGCCGCCATGCAGGGCCGGATCGCCATGTGCCACATCCTGGGCGACGCGGTGTCGCCGCTCGACCTCAAGACGGTCGCCTCGACGATCTTCACCGACCCGGAGATCGCGACGGTCGGCTACTCGCAGGCCGAGGTCGACACTGGGATGATCCAGGCGCAGGCGGTCAAGCTGCCGCTCGCCACCAACCCGCGCGCCAAGATGCAGGGCGTCAAGGACGGTTTCGTCAAGCTGTTCTGCCGGCCCGGCACGGGCATCGTCGTCGGGGGCGTGGTCGTGGCGCCCCGCGCGAGCGAGCTGATCTTCCCGGTGTCGCTGGCCGTGGAGCTCAACCTGACCGTCGACCAGGTGGCCCAGGCGTTCACGGTGTACCCCTCGCTGTCCGGCTCGCTGGCCGAGGCCGCCCGGCGGCTGCACGTGCGGGCCTGATGGCAGACTGGCGATCCGGGCTCGTACCGGCGAAGGGAGAGCGGGTTTGAGGCTGCTCGTCACAGGCGGCGCGGGATACATCGGCAGCGTGGTGTCCGCGCTGCTGCTCGAGTCGGGCCACGAGGTCACGGTCGTCGACAACCTCTCGACGGGGTACCGCGACGCCGTTCCCGAGGGCGCCAGGTTCGTCGAGGCCGATCTCCTCGACTCTCCGGCCCTGGCCGCCGCCGTCCCGGCGGGGCTGGACGCCGTGCTGCACTTCGCGGCAAGGTCCCTCGTCGCGGAGTCGGTACGAGAGCCCGGGCGGTACTTCCACAACAACGTCAGCGGCACGATCGCGCTGCTGGACGCCATGCGTGCCGCGGGGGCCCCGCGGGTGGTGTTCTCCTCGACGGCGTCGGTCTACGGCGAGCCGCGGTCGGTGCCGCTCACCGAGGCCGAGCCGACCGCGCCGATCAACGCCTACGGCGCTTCCAAGCTCGCGGTCGACCATCTGCTGGCTGCGGCCGCGCAGGCACACGGGCTGGCCGCGGTGAGCCTGCGGTACTTCAACGTCGCCGGGGCCTACGGGCGCTACGGTGAGCGCCACGACCCCGAGACCCACCTGATCCCCAACGTCCTGCGGGTGGCCGCCGGCGAGATGCCGCACGTCCAGCTGTTCGGCACCGACTACGCCACCCCCGACGGCACCGCCGTGCGTGACTACATCCACGTCGAGGACCTGGCCCGGGCTCACGTGCACGCGCTCGAGGCGGCCGGGCCCGGGGCGCACCGGGTCTACAACCTGGGCAACGGCGAGGGGTTCTCCGTCCAGGAGGTGCTCTCGGCGGCACGCAGCGTGACCGGTCACGACATCCCCGCCGTGGAGCAGCCGCGCCGGGCCGGCGACCCACCGCGGCTGATCGCCAGCAGCGAGCGCGCGCGGCGCGAGCTGGGCTGGGTGCCCGAGAAGCCCAAGCTCGAGTCGATGATCGGGGATGCGTGGGCCTGCCTGCGGCGGCCCTGACCGCGCGGCTCGGCGAGACTTTCCGTGAGCTGGCCGGCCGGGCACCGGCCGGGTGGTGGGCCGCGCCCGGGCGGGTCAACGTCATCGGCGACCACACCGACTACAACGAGGGCTTCGCCCTGCCCATGGCGATCGATCGCCACGTCCTCGTGGCGGGAGCGAGCCGCGGCGACGGCGAGGTCAGGGTCCGCTCGCTCCAGCAGGGGTACGCAGCGTTCCGGGTCGGCGGACTGGCGCCGGGGAGCGTGCGCGGCTGGGCGGCCTACCTTGCCGGGGTCGTGTGGGCACTCCGGGATACCGGTCACGACGTCGGCGGCGCCGACCTGGCACTCGACAGCACGGTGCCGGCCGGCTCGGGTCTCTCGTCCAGCGCAGCCCTCGAGTGCGCGGCGTGTCTCGCGCTCTGCGACCTGTACGGTCTCGGGCTGACCACCGCGGAGATCGCGCGGCTGGCCCAGCGCGCCGAGAACGATTACGTCGGCATGCCCTGCGGAGTGATGGACCAGCTCGCGGCCACGCACGGCCGTGCGGGCAACGTCTTGCTGCTGGATGCCCGCGAGGTCGCGGTGCGCCCGGAGCCCTTCGATCTGCCGGGCGCCGGGCTCGCCCTGGCGGTGATCGACACCCGCGCCGAGCGGCGGCTGATCGAGGGCGGGTATGCCGAGCGGCGCTCGGCCTGCGAGGCGGCGGCCCGGATGCTGGGAGTCCGCGCCCTGCGCGACGTAGCCGTCGAGGGGCTGGCCGCCGCGACCGAGCGGCTGGCGCCGACC
>JBOHCZ010000002.1:0-5122 GCA_050699195.1 Streptomycetales bacterium | reverse complement strand
CACCCCCATCCCCGACGACTCAACACAAGGTGGTGAGGGGAAGGGGGGTTCGCAGGCGCAGCTGCTGCTGACGCTGGCGGAGGAGACCTACCGGCTGATCCGCTCAACAGATGGCCGCACCTACGCGGTGCCCAAACTCGGGCCCAACCTCGCGCTGCCGCTGGGTTCGAGAACCGGGGCGGGAGTGCGCGCGAAGCTCGCGGACTCGCTGTGGCGCCGCACCGGCAAGGTCGCCTCATCCTCCGCGCTCTCGGATGTGATCAACGTGTTGGAAGGGGAGGCCGCCGAGCTCGACCCCGGCCCGGTGTTCCTCCGGATGGCCCGCCACCACTCCGACGGGCAGGACCAGGTCGTCGTGGACATGGGCACCGAAACCGGGCAGGCGATCCTCATCACCCCGGCTGGTTGGAGCATCCAAGCGGTGTCGCCGGTGATCTTCGCCCGGTCCGCGCTCACCCACCCCCTCGTCGAACCCGTACGCGGCGGGACCCTGGCCGGGCTTCGGGCGCTGTTGAACCTCACGGAGGAGGACTACCGGCTCGTCATCGGCTGGGTCGTCGCCGCGTACCTGATCGACATGCCCCACCCGATCCTGCTCGTCCAAGGCGAGCAGGGCACCGCCAAATCCAACCTCGTACGCGCGCTACTGGCGTTGATCGACCCGCAGCCCGCCGCGGACCGGGAAGCCCCATCGGATAAGCGGGAGTGGGCGATCTTCGCCAGAGCGTCCTGGGCCTTCTCCTTCGACAACATCACCGAGATCCCCCCGTGGTTGTCGAACTCACTGTGCAAGGGAGTCACCGGGGACGCGGTGCTACAACGGGTGCTGCACTCCGACGAAGACATCGCCGTGTTCGCGTTCCAACGCGTCATCGCCGCGACCACCATCGGGATCCGCCACGAACTCGCCGGCGACCTCGCCGACCGCACGCTGTTGGTCGAACCCGAAGTACTGGAACGCCGCCTCACCGAAACCGAAGTCCGCGCCGCCCGCCAGCAAGCCCTCCCCGAGGCACTCGGGGCGGTCCTCGACCTCGTCGCCGGCGTCCTCCGCGAACTACCGCACACCACCGTGGCGGACCCGCCGCGGATGGCCGACTTCGCGAAAGTCCTCGCCGCGTTGGACAAGACCACCGGCTGGGACACCCTCGCCACCTACCAGGGCAAGGTCGCGGCCATGGGTAGGAGCCTCATCGAAGGCAACACCCTCGCCCAGGCCCTCTACCGCCTCGCCACCCACACCACCCCAGGCGGACTCGAGCCCGAACCCTGGGAAGGCACCGCCAGCGAACTCCTCACCGTCCTGCACCGGATCTGCCTCGAACACCGCATGCCCGAACGTGACCTCCCCGACGACGTGCGCGTCATCGGGCGCCGCATCCGCGAGATCGCCCCCAACCTCCGCAAGGTCGGAGTCGACGTCCGACCCCGGAAAAGCGGACCCACCCGGCTGCTACGAGTGATCAAAATCGACGCCGAACGCCAAGAACACTAACCCCCACCCCCTCCTCTTCTTCTTTGAAAGAAGGGGAAGTGATGTCCCTGATGTCCCACCCGGGCATCGCCGCAGGTCAACGCCACGCGGAGTGGGACAACATGATGTCCCACCGATGTCCCTGATGTCCCACACCCACGCGACGGTGACGTCCCTGATGCCCCAGTAGGGACAACGTGATGTCCCACCATCACCGCAGGTCAAACCCGCTGTGGGACATCAGGGACATCAAACCCGCCGCATTCACACCACAGCCGCACCACAGGCCGGCAAGCCGGCGCGGGGCGGGGGGTGCCTCCCCCCTCGCCCACACGGCCTCGGCGCCCAACAACCGCTGACGCGCCCACCAGCCCCAGCCGAACCCACCACCGGGACGGCAAGGAGGCATCCCCCGGCTTCCCGCCCCCTTCGCTGTCACGAACCCCCTCAGGAGCCCACCCGTGCCCGAAACCTCCTGCCGGCGCTGCCGAACCCGACTCACCCCGATCCACCCCAGACAGACCGAACACCCCCTGTGCTCACCCACCCCCACCGGCTGGATCCCTCAACCGGCCGCCCCACCACAGCCCAACCTCAGTGCCGCCCCACAGCACCGTGGGTTGGGGCTGGCGCTCGAGCTCGCCCGATTGGGCTGGCACATCCTGCCCCTCTCACCCTCCAGCAAAAGACCCCTGGGCAACTGCCCCCGCTGCCGTGACAACCGGGCTGGAGCACCGCATCCGATCGTCGACTGTCCCTGCCGACCAGCCGGCGGCTGGTGTCACGGTGTACGGGCCGCCACCACCAACCCCTACCGGCTCACCGCCTGGTGGCGCCGCCAGCCCGACGCCGTACCCGGTGTCGCCGCCGGACCCTCCGGGCTCGTGCTCATCGACATCGACACCCACGGCGACGACCTGCCCGCCGACCTGGCTACTGGACTGCTGCCCGGCATAAACCTCGCCGTCGAACCGCTACCGCGCGACGCCTGGGCGAACCGGGGCCGGTTCCGCGACGGACGGGACACCCTCACCCTGCTCGCCCACCTCCGCGGTGGCCGCTACCCCTGGCCCACCGACCCCGACCACGCCCCCGTCGCCGTCGCCACCCCATCCGGTGGACGCCACCTCTGGTACTCCGCACCCGCCGGGCAGCTCCGCCAAGCCATCGGTGAACTCGCCTGGCAAGTCGACATCAAAGCCGGATGGTCATACGGCCTCGCCCCCGGCGCCACCACCACCGCCGGCACCTACCAGCTGCTCACCGGAGACCCCGCCGCACCCGGGCGGCTGCCCCCATGGCTCGCCCACCAGACCACCCGCGTCGCCGCCCCACACCCACCCCCACCCGCACCGCGACTGCCCGCCCCGCGGTCACGTCCGGACGGTCCCGGCCCGGCCGCCTACCTCACCACCGTCATCAACCGCGGCGCCAGCCACATCGCCACCCTCACCGACGGCCGCAAACGCGCCCTCGCAGCGCTCGCCTACCACGCAGGCGGCCTACTCACCTGGTCCGGACTCAACCCCCACCACGTCACCCAACGCCTCATCACCGCCGGCACCACCGCCGGCCTCCCACACCACATCGCCGCGCGCACCGTCCACCGCGCCGTGGCGCGCGGCATCGCCGAACCCATACCCGAACCGCCCCCACCCCAGGTAGTACGGCTCCCCGCCAGCTGACCGACCGGCACACACACGCGGCCCCGGCACGCACGCCACCAAGCACCCGCACCGGGGCCGCACCCCAACCGATCGCAGAAACGGAAGGAGCACGTCCCAGCATGACCCGCCCGAGGCATCACGAGGAACTCGCAGCCGACGACGAGAAGCTCACGGTTGACGACATCGTCGCCGACCTGAAGATCAGCCGCCGCACCTTCTACCAGTGGCGTCAAACAGGCAAGGGGCCGCGCTGCCACGTGCTCCCCAACCGGGAGCTGCGTGTTCGCAAGGCCGACTACCTGGAATGGCTCGCCTCCCTCCTCAAGGACGCAGCTGCATGACCGTTCGCCGCAGCGCCGCCCACCCCCACGAGGGTGGGCGGCCACTTTCGTATGAGGTCCATGTCTGGAAGATCCAGACATACAGCGGAAAGCGCGGGCGGACTTACGCTGTCCGGTGGTCCGTCGCGGACAGCAGGAGGCGTAAGACGTTCAAGACACGTGCGCTCGCGGAGAGCTTCCGCGCGTCATTGCTCGCGGAGTCCCGCAGGGGCGTGGCCTTCGACGCCGCGTCTGGGCTGCCTGTCACTATGCTGCCGGACGAGCGGACTCGCACGTGGTACGAGCACGCGGTCGCGTACGTCGACATGAAATGGCCGCGGGCTGCCGGCAAGTCACGAGCGAGCATCGCAGACACCCTCGCGACGGTCACACCTGCCCTGCTCACCACCGACCGTGGGAGACCCGACCTCGCGCTGATCCGCGAGGCGCTGTACCAGTGGGCCTTCAACCGGCAACGCCGGCAGGCAGGACCGCCACCCAGGGACCTCGCGCGTTGCATCGCATGGCTTGAGCGGAACACGGTGCCGCTCTCCGCGTTCGAGGACGCGGCCGTTGTGAGAGCGGCCCTGGACAGGCTGGCGTTGAAGCTCGACGGATCGCCGGCTGCCGCGAACACTGTCTCGCGGAAGCGGGCCGTGCTGTACAACGCTCTGCAGTACGCGGTCGAGCTGCAGTACTTCGCGGCGCACCCGATGTCCCAGGTGAAATGGAGGGCCCCCAAGGTCGCCGAGAGCATCAACCCCCGGGCCGTGATCGACCCCAAGCGGGCCGTGGCGCTGCTCAACGCGGTTCGCGCACAGGGACGCACCGGTCGCCACCTGGTGGCGTTCTTCGGGTGCATGTACTACTCGGCGTTGCGGCCGGGGGAGGTCATGAGGCTGACTCAGGCGTGCTTGGACCTGCCCGAGGAAGGGACGGGCTGGTTGCACCTGAGCCAGTCGGCGCCGCTCACCGGCTCGGCGTGGAGCGACAGCGGGCAGTCCCGGGACACCCGCCAGCTCAAGCACCGGGCGGTGGAGGACGTCCGAGTCCCGCCCGCCCCGTCTCCGCTGACCGCCCTGCTCCACGACCACCTTCGACAGTTCGGCACCGCGCCCGCCGGGCGGCTCTTCCGCGGTGCGCAGGGCGGCTTCGTCCCGGACAGTGTGTACGGGGAGATCTGGCGCAATGCCCGCAGAGCCGCGCTCGACCCGGCGGAGTACAACTCTCTGCTGGCGGCCACGCCGTACGACCTCCGTCACGCGGCGGTCTCGACCTGGCTCAACGCCGGGGTCGCCCCCACCCGCATCGCCGAGTGGGCTGGCCACAGCGTCCACGTGCTGCTCAAGGTGTACGCGAAGTGCCTCATCGGACAGGAGGACCTGGACGTACGACGCATCGAAGCAGTGCTCAATGCCGACTGAGGAGGCGTCGAACTTCGACACGTATTCGACACGACTGCTCGCCACGCGCTGCATCTCACTGCGCATGGCTGCACATGGGTCAGGGGCCGCTTGCGGGCGTCGGGTGGTCCCTGACCTGGGCAGATGCGGGGGTATGAGGAGGTGAAGCGGAGGGCGTGGGATTCGAACCCACGGAACCGGGGACGCCGGCTCAACGGTTTTCAAGACCGTCGCACTAGGCCACTATGCGAGCCCTCC
>JBOHCZ010000001.1:0-4507 GCA_050699195.1 Streptomycetales bacterium | reverse complement strand
TCACGGTGGTGGGGATCGCGGGACCGCGCCGGGCGGGCTCCCGCACACCCTTCCTCGCGACGATGGGGATCGCGGCCGCCGACGTGGCGCTGTTCGTGCTACGCGGAGGGGGCCTCGCGTGATCAGGGCTCGAACTTGTAGCCGAGGCCCCGCACGGTCACGAGGTAGCGCGGCGAGCTCGGATCCGGCTCGAGCTTGGACCGGAGTCGCTTGACGTGGACGTCGAGCGTCTTGGTGTCGCCCACGTAGTCGGCGCCCCACACCCGGTCGATGAGCTGCATGCGGGTCAGCACCCGGCCGGCGTTGCGCAGCAACATCTCGAGCAGCTCGAACTCCTTGAGCGGCAGCTGGGCCGGTGCGCCGTCGACGCTCACGGTGTGGCGCTCGACGTCCATCCGGACGGGCCCGGCCTCGAGCGTCGACGGCAGGAGCTCCTCGGGCTCGGCGTGGCGACGCAGCACCGCGCGGATACGCGCCACGAGCTCGCGTGAGGAGAACGGCTTCGTGACGTAGTCGTCGGCGCCCAGCTCGAGCCCCACGACCTTGTCGACCTCGCTGTCCTTCGCGGTGAGCATGATGACCGGGACGTGCGACCTGCTACGCAGCTCACGACACACCTCAGTGCCGGAAAGGCCCGGCAGCATGAGGTCCAGTAGCACCAGATCGGCGCCTGACCGGTCGAACGCCTCGAGGGCGTCGGTGCCGCTGGCCGTGACGGCCACCTCGAAACCCTCCTTGCGCAGCATGTAGGAAAGCGCCTCGCTGAAGGACTCCTCGTCCTCGACGACGAGCACTCGGGTCATTGGGTCGCCTCCTGGATGGATGGCCGGGACTTCTTGCCGCCGCTGTTCGGTGCGGAGGGGGATCCGCTCCCGGGTGGTGTCACGATGAGTGGAAGCCGGAGGGTGAACGTGGATCCCGAGCCCTCCACGCTCCACACCGACACCTCTCCGCCGTGATTTGCCGCCACGTGCTTGACGATGGACAGCCCGAGGCCGGTCCCGCCCGTGTCGCGTGAGCGGGCCTGGTCGACACGGTAGAACCGCTCGAAGATCCGCGTGAGATCCCGCCCTGGGATCCCGACGCCCTGGTCGGCGACCGCGATCTCGACCAGGTTGCCGGTACGGCGGACGCCGATGGCGACGCGGGTGCGTTCGGAGCTGTAGTTCACGGCGTTCTCGACCAGGTTGCCGAGCGCCATGGCCAGCTGGGGGGCATTACCCAGGACGCGCAGCGCGGTGTCACCGCCGGTGACGAGCTCGATGCTCCGCGCCGCCGCGACGGCGCCCGTCCGGTCGACGGCCTCCGCCACGACGGCGTCGATCTCCACCGGCTTGGGCTCCCGCAGCGGGTCGTCGGCCTCGAGCCGGGACAGGTCGATCAGCTCCTGCACGAGCGCGGAGAGCCGCTCGGCCTCGTGCTGCATCCGCTCCGCGAAGCGACGCACCCCCGCCGGGTCGTCCGACGCCCCGAGCAGCGCCTCGGCGAGCAGGGCCAGCGCCCCTACGGGGGTCTTGAGCTCGTGGCTGACGTTCGCGACGAAGTCGCTGCGCATCGCGTGCACCCGCTTGGCCTCCGTACGGTCCTCCACCAGAACCAGGACGAGCTCGGCGCCCAGCGGGGCGACCCGGGCGGACACCGCGCGGGTCTCGCCGCCGAGCGGCCCGCGCGCGAGCTCCAGCTCTGCCTGCCTGATCTCGCCGTCGCGGCGTACGTTGCGGGCCAGGTCGAGCAGCTCGGCGACGTTCAGACGGCGGTCGCGCACGATCCCGAACGCGTGGGCCGCGGGGCTCGCCCGGACCACCGAGTCCGAGCCGTCGAGCACCACCGCCGAGGACCGGAGGACGGCCAGCACGCTGGCCACGCCGGGCGGGACGAGCGGTTCGGGCCGCGGTGGCACCGCGGCCTGCTCGCGCTCGCTCCAGCGAAAGGCGAGCACCGCGCCGGCGCCGACGAGGAAGCCGACGATGCCGGCGATGCCCGCGGCAACGCTCGCATCCACGGCCTCAAGAGTACGTCCGACCGGCAGCGAAGCCTCTGCCCCGACGGCTCGGAGCGGGTGCTTCGCCGAGAGTTCACCGGATGGCGGGAGCGGGTTCACCGATGCAACGCTCCGTGGCAGTCTCGACGTCTACTCTCGTTCATGAGCCCCGCCAGGCGCGATACACCGGGAGCACCAGATGCGCGATGCCTACCACGAAGCACTCGACGCGATCAGCGCTCAGCTCGTCGAGATGACACGCCTCACCGGCTCCGCCATGGGACGGGCGACCACCGCTCTGCTCGACGCCGATCTGCCAATGGCCGAGAGCGTGATAGCCGCCGACGAAGAGGTCGACAAGCTGCAGCACGGGCTCGAGGATCAGGCACTCGACCTGCTCGCTCGCCAGCAGCCCGTCGCGACCGACCTGCGCACGATCGTCACGAGCCTGCGGATGAGCGCCGACCTCGAACGCGCCGGTGACCTGGCGCGCCATGTCGCGGAGGTCGCCAGGCGGCGCTACCCCTCCTCGGTCGTGCCGCCGGAGCTGCACGCCACCCTGCTGGAAATGGGCCAGATCGCTCAGCGGATCGTCGCCAAGACCGGCAGCGTCGTCGTCTCGCGCGACGTCCAGGCCGCGCGCGAGCTCGAACGCGACGACGACCGGATGGATCAGCTCCACGTCGAGCTGTTCCGGACCATCCTCAGCAGCGAGTGGCGGCACGGGGTGGAGACCGCGGTCGACGTGTCGCTGTGCGGCCGCTACTACGAGCGTTTCGCCGACCACGCGGTGTCGGTCGCACGGCGGGTCGTCTACCTGGTGACAGGCGAGCTGTCCGAGCCGGCCAGCTGAGACGCGCCGCGGTCCCTCGACGGCGGGCCCTCGCGGGCCTGAACGGGCCTGGGCGGGCCTCGAGGTTGGCGGCCTCGGGAGCCTGGGCGCGTTTCGGCCCCCCGGCCAGCACCGCCCGCAGAGTCGCGACGGCCCCCGCCGCGCGGCACATGAAGTCCTCCCACGTGAAAGGCTCAGCACACTCCGCGGCCCGGCGCCGACGATGCAGGCGCTCCAGCAGCACGTCGCGGGACACCCGCCCGGCTCGCACCTCGCGCAAGGAAAGCGTCCGTGCCGCGTAGGCGTGCGCGGAACCCGCGGAGGCGCGCTTCAGCGCCCCTGGCTCTTGACGGCCTCGATGGACTCGGCCGCGGCCTCCGGGTCGAGGTACTCGCCGCCGCGGCGCACCGGGCGCATGTCGGCGTCCAGCTCGTACACCAGCGGGAGCCCGGTCGGGATATTGCACCCCATGATGTCGCGCTCGGACACGTCGTCGAGGTGCTTGACCAGGGCACGCAGCGAGTTGCCGTGGGCGGCCACCAGCACCGGGCCGCCGGCCCGCAGGTCAGGGACGATTACGTCGTACCAGTAAGGCAGCATGCGTGCCACCACGTCTGCGAGGCACTCCGTACGCGGTCGCAGCTCGGGCGGGATCGCGGCGTAGCGGGGATCGCCCGCCTGGGAGTAGGCCGCGCCGTCAGCGAGCTCCGGGGGCGGCGTGTCGTACGAGCGCCGCCAGAGCATGAACTGCTCCTCGCCGTACCGCTCGCGGATCTGCGCCTTGTTCTTGCCCTGCAGCGCGCCGTAGTGCCGTTCGTTGAGCCGCCACGACCGGCGCACCGGGATCCAGAGCCGGTCGCAGGCGTCGAGGGCGATCTCGGCCGTGCAGATCGCCCGGCGCAACAGGGACGTGTGCACGATCTCGGGCAGCATCTCCCGCTCGCGCAGCAACTCACCGCCGCGGACGGCCTCCTTCTCGCCCTTCTCCGAGAGGCCGACGTCGACCCACCCGGTGAACAGGTTCTTCGCGTTCCACGTGCTCTCGCCGTGCCGGAGCAGCACGAGCCGGTACGCAGCCATACGCGTGAGCCTAGCCGCCGCCCCGGCAGCGCCTCACCCGGCGGGGCGGAAGGTGCGCGTGAAGACCTCTACGTGGCTGAGGCTGTCCTGCCAGCGGTCCGCCGGCGTCGACCAGTAGATGGCGTACGCGTGGTCGGGGCCGGTCACCAGGCCCCGGTTCAGCACGTGCAGGCGGCCGCTGGACGCCTGGAAGGTGAACTCCCAGTCGGCGGTGTCGTAGTCACGGTAGTCCGCCCGGACCAGCCGGAGCCGCCGGTAGCCGTCCAGCCGCTGCGCGACCGACTCCTCCTGGCGGCGCCAGTCGGCGAGGGGGTCGCCCTTGGGCTCACCGGTCTGGTCGATGCGCAGGAACCGGCCGCCGCCGGGTTCGCGGAAGTCGACCCGGGAGCCCTCCCGTACCTCGTCCCACCCCCTGGGCACCGCGACCTCGAAGCCGGTCGGGTCACGGTGCAGCACGAACCCCGCAGGGATGTCGCCGTCCGAGCCTTCGGAGTCCTCCTGTGAGGTCTCAGGTGGGGACCCGGGTGAGGACCCGGGTGGGGACTGCGAGGACGGCTCGGCAGACGGCGTCCTCGCCGGCGACGGGTCCGTGGTCGCGGCGCGCTCCTCGCGCC